>CAZWRD010000055.1:3415-18002 GCA_964636105.1 uncultured Bacteroides sp. | reverse complement strand
ATGAGCAAAATGGGTATGACTTTGGAAATTGAACTTGGTATTACCGGTGGCGAAGAAGATGGTGTTGATAATTCGCATGTTGACAATGCAAAACTTTATACCCAACCCGAAGATGTAGCATATGCTTACGAAGAACTTAGCAAAATTAGTCATCGTTTTACCATTGCTGCTTCTTTTGGTAATGTGCATGGTGTTTACAAACCAGGCAATGTGAAACTGGAGCCTGTTATTTTGCATAATTCTCAAAAATTTATTCAGGAAAAATACAAAACTCAGCAAAATCCTGTAAATTTTGTATTTCATGGTGGCTCGGGTTCCGAACCTGAAAAAATAAAAGAGGCTATTGGCTATGGTGTTATTAAAATGAATATTGATACCGATACCCAATGGGCTTATTGGGAAGGTGTTTTGAAATATTATAAGAAAAATGAAGGTTATCTTCAGGGACAAATAGGTAATCCTGATGGAGATGATAAACCAAACAAAAAATTCTACGATCCCAGAGCATGGCTCAGAGAAGGCGAAAAAACTACTGTTGATAGATTAAAAATTGCATTTGCTGATCTTAATTGCATCGACAGGTATTAAATTTCCATTTTTTTAAATTTTAAGCAGGCTAATGTATCTTATTAAGATTTGTTAGCCTGCTTTTTTTGTGCTTTTTGAAAAAAATATTAGTTTTATACTCATCTCGAGCCAACCAAATTCATTTGGCTCGTTCCAAGTAGTCAGAATGAGCCAACCAGATTTATTTGACTCGTTCCGAGTAGTCAGAATGAGCCAACCAAATTCATTTGACTCGTTCCGAGCAGTCAGAATGAGCGAACCAGATTCATTTGGCTCGTTCCGAGTAGTCAGAACGAGTCCCACAAGTTTTTTGGTTCATTCTGAGCAATAAAATGCTTTAAAATGTTCATTTTGCTCCATTTTTGTCCGGGTCTCGAGCCAAATAGATTCATTTGCATCGTTCCCCGCATGGGTCTTGAGTCAAATAAGTTCATTTGTATCATTCCCCGCATGGGTCTTGAGCCAAATAGATTCATTTGCTTCATTCCCCGTGTGGGTCTCGAGCCAAATAAGTTCATTTGCATCGTTCCCCGTGTGGGTCTCGAGCCAAATAAGTTCATTTGGTTCAAGACCCGATAAATGGATTTATTTTTGAATCGGATTTTTATGTATCGTCCTAAAAATAAAGCTGTATGCCGATAAATTGCAGGTATTTGTAGTTGGTTTGCAATAAAAAGCCCAAATTTGAGTTATACCGAAATGAAATATGTAATAATTCAATTCGCTTCGATCTTGATTTAATAACATATTTCTGATTGGCATTATACCATATAGTATATGTGAACTAATTTATAAATCATATGTATTATATTTGCCGTTTTAAAATTCATTTATTTCAGAATTATACTGCAATGTTTTTACGAAATCGAATAGTCTGGTTTATTTTGTTATTGCTCGGTTTTCAGTTTACTGAAAAACTAATTGCACAAAAAAGCAGAATAAACCTTTTGCAAAATGCTGAAATAGAAATAATGAATAGCAATTATACCGGAAGTATTCTGCTGCTTAATGAAGAAATTAAGAAAAATCCTGACCATCATTTGGCATATTTCCTGAGAGGACTTGCAAAAAAAGAGCTTGGCGACCATCTGGGTGCTTACAACGATTTTTCAAATTCCATATTATTGCACCCCGGTTTTAGCAAGGCATATTATCATCGTTGCATCCTTAAAATAGATTTTAAAGATTATTATAACGCACTTACCGATATCAACAAAGCGCTTAGTTATCAGGTTACCAATACCGATTATTATGTGGCAAGAGGATATGTTTACAATATTCTAAAAGATACATTAAGTGCTATGCACGATTATAATACGGCAATTTTTCTGGATGCCAACAACCATAATGCCTACCTTAACAAAAGCTTGCTCGAACTCAATATGAAGCAGTACGAAAAAGCATTGGCAAGCATCAACAAATCTATTTCGATATTTCCGTTTGGTATGAATGCTTTTGTAATAAGAGGCTATATCAAACTCAATAGCTCCGATACTGTAGGAGCCATCAGCGATTATGAATTTGCCATATCAAAAGATTCTACATTTATACTTGCCTATTATAATCTTGCTTTATATTATCACAATCATAAAAATTTGCAAAAAGCACTCAATAATTACAATAAGGTAATAGAACTAAATCCATATCATGCCGAATGTTTGTACAACAGAGCTGCTTTATATGCCGAAAACGAAAAGTTTGTAGAAGCCATTGCCGATTATAATAAGGTAATCAAAATAAATCCATCAAATATTTATGCTTATTTCAACAGAGCAATCGTAAAACAATATCTTTCAGATTATGTAAATTCGATAAGCGACCTTACAAAAGTAATAGAATTATATCCTCGTTTTCAGAAAGCTTACGTATTGCGTTCAAATATGTATATGCAAATAAAAAATTACAAACAAGCTCAAAAAGACCATGATTTTGCACAATATCTTGCAAAGCAAAACTCCGATAGCACCAATTCGCACCTAGCCGATTCTGTTTATCTGATGCCCCTGCTCGATTTTCGTTCCGAATTTCAGGCATTAGATACCACAGCCGGACATGTTCAGTTTAAACCCTACAAACTCGAATTAAAAGATATTTATGTAATACAAGCTGATAACGAAGACAAAAGTATTGGCAGATATAACAATGAAATAGATAACCTCAACCGCAATAAGCTCATAAATTTTAAGCTAAAAATAAGCATTACTCCTTTAAATATTAGCTATGAAAATATTGCAGAAAGCAAAACCTTATTCGATTCATTATCGGTAAAAACCAAAATTAATCCTCAAATGAAATATATATGGAATTCGGTTTTATCAGCCATGCTCAAAAATTTCAAGGAAGCAAATGAATACGCTAAGCAAATAATCGATACTTCCGATTATGCCTATCTGGCATCATTTCATAGGGCAAATATTTACATAATGCAAGGCGAACAAGAAGACGATGAAAATTTTGAGACCCAGTTTACTGAAATAAACAATATATCAGAAACCAATAAAAATTATAGCAAGGCAATAGAAGAATATACCGAAGCCATACTTCGTAATAATAAATTTAGTTACGCTTATTATAACAGGGCTTACGCAAAATCATTAATTAGCGACATAAGCGGAGCAATTTCCGATTTCAGTAGTTGCATTTATTTCGACAACAACAATTCAAATGCATATTACAATAGAGGAATGCTGTTTGTAATAACAGGAGATTACGAATCAGCCTGCCGCGATTTTAGCAAAGCCGGCGAACTTGGTTTACCCGAATCTTATGCTTTAATGTACAGATACTGCAAATAAAAAATTCAATTTCAGCAAATAAAGTAGCTGTATTTGTTCATGTTTTTCTGAGCAATAATAAAATGTTTTAAATAAACACAACTTAAATAAGCTATTTTTTAAAATATTATTTCAACCCGAAAAAATACACTTTCAGGCACTTAAAACCAGTATTCAACAAAAATAGTTTTAATAACGCTATTGGTTTTGTAAATTTGTAACCTGTATTAACCAACAAGCGTCAAAAAAGCAAAATGGCATATAAGGATGATCAATTTTATCTGGAGCAAATCCGCAGTGGCAACACCAATGCATATTCAATGCTTATCAATAAGCATAAGACTATGGCATTCAATGTTGCATTGCGAATTACACGCAACAGAGAAGATGCAGAAGAGGTTATTCAAGATGCTTTTTTGAAAGTTTATTATTCATTAAATGACTTTGAAGGCAAATCAAAATTTTCTACATGGCTTTACCGGATTGTTTATAATCAGGCTATTTCCAAAATAAGGAAAAAAAATATTGCCCAAAGTGATTTAGATGACGAAATAATTAATAATTTTACAGTGGGAGAAATTAGTCGCGACTTAAACTATTTAGCTTCTGAAGACCAGACACGTTACATAAATCTGGCATTGGCAAAACTGCCCGAAGAAGATAGTGCAATCGTAACTTTGTTTTATCTCAACGAGAGTTCAGTTGAAGAAGTAAGCGAAATTACCGGCTTAAGCGAATCAAATGTAAAAGTAAAACTACATCGCAGTCGTAAAAAACTTTATGAAGAACTCAAACAATTATTGAATAATGAGGTTAATACATTAATATGAATGATTTTATAGAAAAAGATCCATTGCTGCAAAAGCTATTAAACAAATCAACATTAGAAGAACCTTCTGCTGATTTTACATTAAATATAATGGCGAAAATAAATGCAGCAAGTCATCTTCAAACTTATACTGTTAAAGAAAGTTTTTTTTCAAAAAATTACCTTAGTTTGAGTTTAATTACTTTGGTTATCTCATTTGTGATATTATATATTGTTTTTCCTCAATTATTCTCTTTCATCAATCAGCAAAGTGTTTTGAATTTAATAAAACCTTATCTCGAATTGATTAGTTCAGTTTCTTTTTATTTAAAATCAAACTTAATTGTAGGAATTATTGCTGTTTCGGTTGTAGGTTTGTTGTTTTTCGACAAAATATTATCCAGTTTATTTCATTCAAAAATTCAACATAATCAGCATGTATGGTAAAAAGAGTAAATATTATTTACCTGCTGTTGATTGGATTGTTATTTATTCAATGCAAATCAACAACCAAGATAAAAAAATTAGATAAAGATTCAGCTGATAATAAAAAAACTGCCAATTCTTTTTGGTATCATAGTTACTCAAAAAAAATGGGATATGATTTGAGTGGAGATGAAGATATTCGCTTTTTAGATATCGTAGATTCATGGCTTGGAGTTCCATATAAATATGGCGGGTGTTCAAAAGATGGTACCGATTGTTCATGTTTTGTTTCGGCATTTTACAACGATTATTACAATATGACTCTGCCCCGAAAATCGGAAGATATGCAAAAGCAATCTGAAGAAATCGAAATTGCGAAATTGCAATCGGGCGATTTGGTTTTCTTTAAAATAAAGTCTGAAAAAATATCACACGTTGGAATTTACATCAGTAAAAACCGGTTTGTCCATTCTACTACATCCAAGGGAGTTATTATTAATAGTTTGGACGAAAACTATTACAAAACCTATTTTTACAAAGCTGGAAGAATTAAAAAATAAAAGTATTTTTTATTTGATATCCACTTTCAACATCAACTCATTTTCAATAAAACCTTCAAGTTTATCGCCAACTTTAACAGGACCAACACCAACTGGTGTTCCTGTAAAAATGAGATCACCTATTTTGAGTGTAATAAATTTTGAAACATATTCAATAATTTCATCCACTTTAAAAATCATATCGGCCGTATTCCCGTTTTGAACAGTTTGACCATTAATATCCAGATGGAAATTAATGTTTTCAATATTGTCGAATTTTGATATGTCAACAAATTTACTAATAGGTGCTGCATTATCAAATGCTTTAGCCATTTCCCAAGGCAAGCCTTTTTCTTTGCATTTTTGTTGTAGGTCGCGGGCAGTAAAGTCAATACCAATACCAATTTCAGAATAATAAGTATGGGCAAACTTTCTGTGAATATGCTTGCCTAATTTATTTATCCTAATTACAATTTCAGTTTCAAAATGAATTTCATTTGAAAAATCGGGATAGAAAAATGGCTGATTTTTCTGAATAAGACAGGTGTCGGGTTTCATAAAGAAAACCGGCTCTTTTGGTAATGGATTATTGAGTTCTTTAGCATGTTCGGCATAGTTACGCCCTATACAAATTATTTTCATAGATTATTATCTGTTATTAAAACTTCTTAATTTTATTACAGTTATAGCTTTTTTGGTAGTAAGAGGAAACTGACTTTTCATCATCCAATCGTAATACGAAGGTTCTTTTTTAAACACTTCTTCAACAGATTTTCCTTTGTACTTACCGAAATTAAATACTTCAACATTTTTTTCATCATAAATTAAGTGACCAACCATGTCAGCATTTCTGTTATGAAAAGAAAAATCATGTAAAGCTTTCACATCATTCTGGATTGGTTTAGTAATTTTCCCATTTTTATCTTTGTATTCAATATCCTGATATTTTTCAATCTGAGCTTTTAAAATTTCATAAGTAGCAATGGTATCTGCTTCAGCACTGTGAGCATTTTCAAGACTTGCATTGCAATAAAATTTATATGCTGCCGACAAATTTCGAGGTTCCATTTTATGGAAAATATTCATTACATCAATAAACCTTCTGTTTTTAATTTCGAAGTCAACTTCAGCTCTTAAAAATTCTTCAACTAGCAATGGAATATCAAATTTATTTGAATTAAAACCTGCCAAATCGCAATTTGCCAAAAATTGGTTTAATTCATTTGCTACTTCATCAAAACTAGGTTTGTCTTTTACATCCTCATCTGTAATGTGGTGTATTGCTGTAACTTCAGGTGGTATGGGTATGGTTGGATTAATAAGCATTGTTTTGATATCTGTGCTTCCATTCATATTTACTCTCAAAATACTAATTTCAACAATTCTGTCGCTTCCGACATTTACGCCTGTTGTTTCCAAATCGAAAAATGCCAAAGGACGGTTAAGTTTTAATTCCATTATTCTGTTGATTTATTAAGTGTTATATCTTTGTTTATTTCTGTAAAATCTTGTTCTTTATTAGGGATTGTTATTTCAGTTTCTAATGTTTTAAATCCATTTGCTTCAAATTTTAAAAGGTAATTTCCAGGATTTAATAGAATTACAAACTTGTTTGATTGTTTATTTGGTGCATATTTCCCAATAATAGTTTTTGTTTTTTTATCAAAAACCGTAATTTTTGTATTATAGTTTATTGGATCAATAGTTGGTTTTGTCGTTTTAGTTGTAGTTTCTGTCATGTCAGCAGAATTTTCTTCTGTTGTTTCTGTTTGTTCTTGTGTTATAGTTTCTCCAAAATTAATAATTCCCACAATGGCAGTTGGAGAAGCTTCAATGTCATTAAAAATAATTTTGTAAATATCTTTATCCCCAAATCCATCTTTTCTAAATGCAGAAAAATAAGCAAATCTACCCGATTTGGTAAATGAAATTGTTTTTTCATCTTCAGGAGTATTAATCGGATAACCAATATTTATAGCATCTGAAAAAGTAATAGTTTCTTTATCAAGTTTGGTCGAAAAAATATCAAATCCACCCATGCTATTATGTCCAGTTGAACAAAAATAGATAGTTTCTCCATCTGGAGCCACATATGGGAAATCTTCATCATACTCTGTATTTATACTTGAACCCATATTTACAGCTTGCGACCAGTCGCCCGAAGGTAATCTTTTTGAATAATAAAGGTCTTTTCCACCAATACCGCCTTCTCTGTTACTCGAAAAATACATTGTTTGCTTGTCGGGCGAAAGGCATGCAGCCGATTCTTCAAAATTTGTATTAATAACTTCACTTGCATTCATTGGTCGCAAAAAGCTTTTTCCTTTCAATTCTGAAAACATGATATCACCTAACATTTTATTATTGTCATAACGTATTGACATGGTAATCCCGTCAGCAGTTAATCCGCAACAATCTTCAGATATTGGTGAATTGATAACAGGAGGTAATCTTTTTGGTTTTGACCAGTTTCCATTATTTTCTGTGGAAAAAATATCTGAAGTATTATATCCTTCGTTGTCAATTAAGTTACCTAAATTTCCAGCTCTTTTTGAGGAAAATATCATAAATCTCTCGTCTTCACTTATATAAGGATTGTAATCAGGTGAATTTGAGTTTATTTCGCTCCCTAAATTTTCAATTTTAATATTTAACGATTTTGCCATTAATTCTTTGGCATTATCACACATTTCCATCTGGCGTTTAGCAGGTATATAATTCAAATCTTTTTTTACCGAAGCTTCATATTTTTCATATGCAACTATGGCTTCATCAAATTTATTGTTTAATTGATAAGCACGACCTAAAAAATAAAATGCATTTTGCTCGAATTTGCTTTGTTTAACTACTTTTTCTAATAAACTGATTGCTTTTTGTTTGTCAATATTGCAATTTAAAATACAGATAGCAGTATTGTATTGATATATTGTGTTGTTACTATCAGCTTTTAATAACAATAAATATTCATCTAAAGCAAGTTTATAGTTTTGATTTTCAAAGTATTGTTTTGCAATATTTTTGTCTCCTATGTTGGAGCTGGATGTTTTCTTTTGTGAAAATACAGATAAACTTAAAAAAAGTAAAATCGATAAAAATGTAATTCTATTAAACATAAACAGTTGTTTAATTGTTATTTATATTTATATATTAAAAATAATTATGAATGGCTAAATTAGTTAAAACCTGATAAAACTCTGTTATTTTTTTTATAAATGATACTAAAATTAAGTAAGCTAATAAAAAAAATGCTTACTTTGCAATTAATTTAATTGAACTTAAAAATATTGTGGATATGAAAAGAGTAATTTTTCTTTTTTCTTTAATGTTAGCTGTTTGTTCGGGTTTTTCTCAAACTGCTGCATTTTTTTATAAATACAGAATTAGTTTTAAAGACAAGAATAACTCATCTTATTCGCTTTCAAATCCTTCTGCATTTTTAACTCCAAAAGCAATTAATCGCAGACAAAATCAAGGTATTGCAATTAACCATTTAGACATTCCTGTAAATTCCTTTTATGTTGATAGTATCAGAAATTTAGGAGTAAATATTATTAATCAATCACGTTGGTTCAATTCTATTATAGTTTCTATGACAGATACGTCTGTTTTGAGTACCATTAGATCATTAAATTTTGTGAAAGATGCTGAATTAGTTATTTCACTGAATAAAAAGAAAAAAGCTTCGAATAGAAATACAAATGAAATCAAGAGTATTTATTTTAACCCTCGCCAATTAACTAATAGATACACTGTTAATAATAATAAATTTGTTGAAGACAAAGATTATATTGCATTAAAAAGTATGGATTATGGTCAGGCTTTTTTGCAAATCAATATGTTGCAAGGTATTTCCTTGCATAATCAGGGATTTATGGGGCAGGGGATGTGCATTGCAGTTTTAGACGCTGGCTTTTATCAGGTTGATGTAATAAATGTATTTGATAGCTTGTGGTTAAATGGACAAATAATGGGTACTCGTGATTTTGTTTTGCCTGGTAATAATGTATTTAATGAATCAACCCATGGAATGATGGTTTTATCAACGATGGGTGCAAATTTGCCTGGTCAAATGATAGGTACAGCTCCTAAAGCAAATTATTGGCTTTTGCGTACTGAAGATGCAACTTCTGAAAATTTGATAGAAGAAGATAATTGGGCTGCTGGTGCTGAATTTGCAGATAGTATTGGAGTTGATATTATTAATTCATCTTTAGGTTATACAACATTTGATGATCCATCAAAAAGCCATTCTTATTCAGATATGGATGGGCGAAGTACTCGTGTAACTATAGCAGCAACAATAGCTGCCAGAAAAGGAATTTTAGTTGTTAATAGTGCCGGAAATTCAGGTGGCGGATGGTGGAAATATGTTGGAGCTCCCGCTGATGCTGATAGTATTATTACAGTTGGTGCAGTGAATAATATGGGTAATTATGCAGCTTTTAGTTCTATTGGTCCAACTTATGATAATAGAGTAAAACCTACCGTTGCTGCGCTTGGCGAAGGATCTGTTATTGCAACAGGTGGCGGTATTTCTGCCGGAAACGGAACTTCTTTTGCTTCTCCAATTATTTGCGGAATGACAGCTTGCTTATGGCAGGCATTCCCACAAAAAAATAATCAGGATATTATTGATGCAATTAGAATGAGTGCTTCGCAATATTACGCTCCTGATAGTTTGCTAGGAAATGGGATTCCAAATTTTCCTGTTGCTGCCATTTTGCTTTCGGGAAACAATATTTATAATTTTGATAAAGACAATAGTTTTAATGTATTTCCTAATCCATTTGATGATATTTTATATATTGCCTACAATTCATTGGATAGCCAAAATGTAAGAGTTGAAATTTATAATTTGAAGGGGGAACGTTTGTTTTCTGTTGATGATTTACCACGTCATCAAGGATATAACTCTATTACAATAAATAATTTGTCAAGATTATCATCTGGAATCTATATTATAAGAATTACATCTGGTAATAAAACTTCTACCCAAAAAGTATTGAAACAATAAAAAAAATGTAATTGTTCTGATTTTAATTAAACTATATAGCATTTTATTTATCTAAGCTTTTTTTGTAAAAGGAGTTTAAATATTATAATATGGTAAAAACTTGTCTTTTTTATGTTTTATTTTGTTCAATTTGTTTGTATTCAACAAAAATAATTGCACAAAGCACTAATCTGAATTCATTTTCAATAAAATCTAATTATAAAACAACTTTAAATGCCGATTTTATTGATACTATTGGTAAATTCAATTCAAATGAATTTAGTTTAGGTTTCAATTTGCCGGTTTATAATCATTATTATAAGAATAAAGTAGGAAAAACGGCTTTCTATGGTTTTACTTTTCAAAATAACAATTCTATTATCTTTAATCATATTGGGTTTTTAGCTGCTAATAATGATTTATATAATATTAGTTTTGGGCTCAGAGCAATGTATTTTACAGGTAATAAAAATATCTGGCTGACTAAAATCAGCAGTAACTTTTTTGAAGATGAATATAGTATTTCTAATCCTAAACCAAGGTTTTCTGGTGTTTTTTTGTTCAATAGAATGGTAAATCGTAGTTTTAATTATCATTTGGGTTTAAGTTATAAATATTCATTTGGTTATGCTGCAATTTTGCCTGTTGCTGGGTTAAAATATCAATTTGCAGATAAATGGAAACTAATTGTATTTCTACCGTTTCACATAAGTACACAATACAAGGTTAATGATAAATTATGGATTAATGCAAGATTTAATGCTTCGGGGGCTATTAGTTATTATACAAATAAAAATAATTTATTTGGGCAAACTAAAGCCGAAATGCTGTTTAGAAAAAGAGCTAATGTTTTTGCCATTGATGCAAAATACAGATTGAATTCCAATATGATATTGAATGCAAGCATTGGCAGAGAAGGAAACAGAGTTATTTATTTCTCTGATATAAAATCGGAAATAAACAAAGAACCCGCAAATTATTTTAAATCCAATTTAAAAAGCAGTTTGTTTTTTAATATCGGTTTTGTTTTTAAATTTGGTGAAAAGAAGAATTCAGCAGATTTTGATAACGATACCATTGATTATATAGAAGAACTAAGCGAATAAATCGAAATTATTTTCTTCTCGGACAAACGGGTAGATTCAATTGTTCATCTGGGTTATAATGGCAGTTGGTTTCAACGCAATCTGAAGGATCGCAGCAAGTAAAGCATACACGTTTGAATGCTCTGAAGTCGATTAGTTCGACATCTGTTGATAAAAAGTCATCTTTTACGGTTTCGCATTTAGCTAAATCTGTGCTCAGATACTTTTTATTGTCGTCAGGAAAAACGGTAACTACATTTTTATTGCTTCCTATATTATTCTGAACTTTTAAAGCCCCCAAAAAGTTTGCTCCAGAAGAAATTCCAACAGCCATTCCCATATTTGCAAGCTTTTGAGCCATTATTATCGCATCTCCATCGTCAACGCTAATTATTTCATCTAATTTGTTTAATTCTACAATCGAAGGAATGAATTCATCAGATATACCTTGAATACGATGTTTGCCAACTTTATAACCGGTTGTTAATGTAGGTGAATTTGACGGCTCAAGCGGATGTACTAATATTTCAGGGTTTTTCTCTTTAAGAAACTTACCAACACCCATAATGGTTCCGCCTGTTCCTACTCCGGCAACAAATGCATCGATACTGAGATTTCTCATTTTCATTTGCCACCACATTTCGGGAGCTGTTGTTTTATAATGTGCTTCTATATTATCATTATTGGAGAATTGGCATGGTAAGAAACTATTTTTGTTTTGGGCAGCCAGTTCTTCACTCATTCTGATACTTCCCAAAAAGCCACCTTCTTCTTTGCTTACTAAATTTATTTTTGCTCCAAAACTCTTTATCAGGTTTATTCTTTCGATACTCATCCAATCGGGCATAAAAATGGTAACAGGATGCCCTAATGCTCTTCCAATTGCTGAAAACGAAATGCCTGTATTGCCGCTTGTGGCTTCAATTATTAAATCACCTTGTTTTAAAAGATTGTTTTTATATGCATTATGTAAAATATAAAATGCCATTCGGTCTTTTATACTTCCGGTCATATTCAGATTTTCAGATTTAGTGTAAATTGTTCTTTCTTCTCCTTTGTATCTGAATCTGATTGCTAAAATAGGAGTGTTTCCTATTAGTGATGATAAACCACTTACTTTTAAATTGTTTTCGTTTTCCATTATTGTTTATTTATAAATTGAACCAGTCTTTCATTCTTAAATCTGCAATATTTTTTATCATTTTATGTTGAAATTCGTTGGTATGTTTATCATAAATATAATCTTCACTCCAGATATTATAATTCTCGGTTATTTGTTTTAACGCATCTATTATGAAATATAGTTCTTCGTTTTTCATGGTTGGATGTAATGATAATCTTACCCAACCTGGTTTTTCAGATAAATCGCCATAGTTAATCAGATTGGTAATCTTTTTTGATTTTTCGTAACTTACGTCTAATAAGAAATGTCCGTAAGTACCGGCACAGGCACATCCGCCTCTTACCTGTACTCCAAATCTGTCGTTTAGCAATTTTACAAGTAAATTGAAATGCATTTTTGTAATGTAGAAGGAAACAATACCCAAACGATGCTGAATATTATCTGCTAATATATGTAGATTTGGTATTTTCGGAAATTCTTCGAAAACTATTTTTAAAAGTTCATCTTCGCGTTTGCTAATATTTTCTGTTCCTATCTGATTTTTTAATTCGATACAGAGTGCTGTTTTGATAGTTTGTAAGAAACCGGGGGTTCCGCCATCTTCTCTGACTTCAATATCATCAATGTATTTATATTCGCCCCAGGCATTAGTCCAGTCAACTGTGCCGCCACCGGGTTGGTCGGGGGTTTGGTTGTGATATAATGAAGAGTCAAATATTAGTACGCCGCTTGTGCCAGGTCCACCCAAAAATTTATGTGGCGAAAACATCACTACATCGAGCTTTTCCTTTGGGTCTTCGGGATGCATATTTATATCTACGTAAGGTGCTGATGCTGCAAAGTCAACAAAGCAAACACCGCCGTATTCGTGCATAAGTTTAGCCATTTGATGATAGGGCGTGGTTATACCTGTAACATTTGAACAAGCTGTAAACGATCCGATTTTAAATTTACGATCTTTGTATTTCTCGAGTTGTGCTTTTAATTCATCCAAATCAACCAGTAAATCCTTATCAGGTTTTAGCAAAACTACTTCAGCTGAGGTTTCTAACCACGAAGTGTGGTTGGAATGGTGTTCCATATGCGTAATGAAAACTACGGGTGGTTCGCTGTCTTTTAAACAGGGTTTACCACTGATGTTTCCACAAAATTTTAATCCTAATATGCGTTGTAATTTATTAACAACAGATGTCATGCCAAAGCCGAAAGTAATTATTACATCATTAGGACCTGCATTTACATGTTGTTTTATTTTTTTCTGAGCCAGATGATAAGCTTTTGTCATCATTGTGCCAGTTTCGCTGGTTTCGGTGTGGGTATTGCCAACATAAGGACCAAAAACTTCAGTCATTTGTTTTTCGATAGGTGCATAAAGTCTGCCACTGGCAATCCAGTCGGCATAAATCATTTTTTTAACTCCATAAGGTGTTTCAAATTCAAGATCGTTGCCAATAATCTGTTCTTTGAATTTATTGAAATAACTTTCCATTTATATATAAATTTGTATGCAAAAGTAAGATTTTAAACATAAAATACAATTATATATTTCGTTAAAATTATTTTAATACACGATTTTAGTGATTGAATAAATGAGTAAATGAATAAATGAATAATTGAAAAGTTATAAAACTAGCTTATCTAAATAAAGGGAACATTATTTATTGCTGCTGAATAGTTTCTGATAAGCTTTGAATTCGGGATAGTTCCACGATAGTATGCTTTTTGTTTCCCATTGCTTTTTAAAGTCTGCTTTCTTTATTTCTATTCGGTTTTTGTATTCTATAGCGTCAATATAAAGTCCTCTGGTTAAAGGGAAAGTATTGTTCTGATGCTTTTCTATAGCGGTAAGTTCGGCTAATGGTTTTTCGAGATAGGGGAGGGCTTTGTACGATAAAGAAGCCAGAAAATCGAAATGAACATAGGCACGGTTGCTCTGCGAAAAGTTATATTTGGCAATTATAATATCCCAGTTGAAAACAGAACTGATTACCAACATCAATATTACAAATCTCATATTGCTTCTTATTAAATAAAAGGCTGATTTTTTATCTTTTACTTTCTGATATACCGTATATAAACCATATATGGTTAGTATCAGAAATACGATTACGGCTATGCGTTTGTATGCAAGCGAATAATAATAAATATACCAGTAATTGCGAATACCCACACTTATTGCCAGTATGGCGTTTTGCAAAAGCCATGCATAACTTAGGCGTTTTAACCATAAATTGTTCTTATAAAAGTTGAGGTTGCCTCTAAAATAATACAA
>CAZWRD010000055.1:0-3315 GCA_964636105.1 uncultured Bacteroides sp. | reverse complement strand
TGCAAAAAGTCAGTTGAGTTTTTATCTTTCTTTTCAATATCTGTGTCGGATTTTCGGAAGAAAATGAAATGGCTGATTAATAATCCCAATATGATGATGATGCTAAGGTCGAGGTCGATATATTTGAACAGATTGTTCAGAAATTTATTAACACTTTGGATGATATTGCTAAGAATGTTTTCGAAAATTGGGTTTGAATTGCTGTAAATTATCAAGAAAATGATAATGATTACAATTGGTATCAGGAAAATACGTATTCGCCTGAATTTGCTGCTTTTTTCTTTTTTGTCTTTGTTTAAATTGCTGATATTGTATAAAGCATTGCTTTGCGAAGTAAATATATTGTAAAACGACAACTGCATACTTGTGGTTAGCGACTTAGCTTCGGGAAATATTAGAATTCCGATTGCAAGAAAGCTTATGAGTATATTGATGAATATTGACAGCGATGAATTTACAAAAACTACAGCAAAAGCTGTAAGAAAATAAGTTAATGTTATAAAAGCTATGTTTTTGTTTTTCAGATTAATTTGTTTGTTGAAATATAATATCCCGAAAACTATGCTTTCGAATATCAGTACATTTAAGCCTATCCATTGATTATTGAATAATAAAGTGAATAAGGCAGTGCTGATTGCCACCCACAATAATGCTTTGTTCTTTTTTATCATTTGATTTATTTTTTGGTATTAACGTTGGCAATATGTTTTTATTTTGCTGCTGAAATTGATTTTTTCTGAGGTTTTTGCTAAATTATTTCTAATTTTGCCCATCGAATTTACTTATATGGCAAAGCAAAAATTTTCTTTTGGTTCAATCATCACTTTTTTTAAAAGAATATTGATTTTCTTTTTTGCATCTACACTTATTGCAACTTTGGCTTATATTTTTATAAATCCGCCGGCTACACCGCTAATGCTGATACGAAGTGTAGGTATGATTTTTTCGGATAAGGAAGTAGTGATGAAAAAGGATTGGATACCATTAGATTCTATTTCTCCCTATCTGGTGCAGGCAGTGGTGGCCTCGGAAGATAATAATTTTAAGGAGCATTGGGGATTCGATTTTGATGCCATCAGAAAAGCGAACGAACTTAATAAAAAAGGGGGAAAGCTAAGAGGAGCCAGCACCATTTCGCAGCAAACTGCCAAGAATGTGTTTTTATGGCCCGACCGTTCGTGGGTTCGCAAAGGTTTTGAGGTATATTTTACTGGTATGATAGAACTTTGCTGGAGCAAAAGGCGTATTATGGAAGTGTATCTGAATATAATTGAAATGGGCGATGGCATTTATGGTGCCGAGATGGCTGCCCAAACTTATTTTAATAAACCGGCAAAAGAACTTAATAAAAAAGAAGCTGCACTGATAGCCGCTATTTTACCTAATCCTCGTCAGTGGCATCCCGATAAACCCAAAGATTTTTTGAAACGAAAACAGCAAAAAATTCTTCAACTGATGAATAAAGTTGGCGAAGTGAGCTTTGAATAGTATATTAATGTTTTTATTTGATAAATTTATAATTACTATGAGTATAATTATGAAAAAGTATTATTTTGTCATACTTATTTTATTTATAAATATAAGCATTAATAAGGCACAGTCTGGTTTTGATAAAAAATTATCATCCGCAGCCATTCAATTATGCGAAGATGCTGTTAGTTACGATCCGTCTTATTATACAATTAAATATCCCAATGGCGATGTTCCGAAAGGGAGTGGAGTATGTACAGATGTAGTTATTAGGGCATATCGTAAGCTTGGTATTGATTTGCAAAAGGAAGTTCACGAAGATATGAAAGCAAATTTTGCACTATATCCTAAGAATTGGGGATTGAAACATACAGATAAAAATATTGATCACAGACGAGTGCCTAATTTGATGGTTTATTTTAAACGTTTTGGCAAAGAAAAGCCTATTACAAATAATCCGAAAGATTATAAAGCAGGAGATGTTGTTTGCTGGAATTTAGGAGGAGGTATAACGCATATCGGAATTGTGGTAGATAAAAAATCAAGAGATGGTAAACGTAATCTGATTGTGCATAATATCGGTAATGGACAGGTAATGGAAGATATGCTTTTCGATTATAAAATTATAGGGCATTATACATATCCAAAATAAAATATTAATATCATTTTTAAATCAACCATTCTTTTTCATAAATTTGTACAAAAATCACGAATCATGGCATCGAAATACCATTATATATGTATCAATTGCAATGCCGAATATCAGGCAAATGAAGTTACTTATCTTTGTCCGGCATGCGAGGCAGACAATAATACTTACACACCGCCAAAGGGTGTATTAAAAACTGTATATAATTACAGCGAAATAGCTCAGAAATTACAGCATTTTGATAATCTGAAAGCAGAACGAAATCTCAGTCTGCTGCCTTTGCAATCTGCAGCAAGTATGGGATATCTCCGTGTTGGCAATACCCCTTTGTACAAAATTGATGCTGAAAAAGAATTCGGACTATATCTTAAAGATGATTCTCAAAATCCCAGTTTCTCGTTCAAAGACCGTGCATCGGTATTGGTTTCAGCTTACGCCAAAGAAAATAATATTCATACAATAGTTGCAGCTTCTACGGGAAATGCAGGTTCATCCTTAGCTTGTATCTGTGCATCGCAACAGCAGAATGCCGTAATATTTGTACCGGCAAAAGCACCGCTGGCAAAACTTACCCAAATCATTATGTATGGAGCACGTATAGTGCCTGTGGATGGCAATTACGATATGGCTTTCGATTTAAGTATAGAGGCCGGAAGGCATTTTGGCTGGTATAACCGCAATACCGCATACAATCCTTTCACTATTGAAGGGAAAAAGACTGTTTCGTTCGAAATCTTTGATCAATTGCAACAGCAAATACCCGATTGTATATTTGTACCCGTTGGCGATGGGGTTATTATATCGGGCATTTACAAAGGCTTTGAAGATTTGCTTAATCTGGGCTTTATCGACCAGATGCCTGTAATTATTGCAGTACAATCAGAACAAAGCAAAAACCTGACAGCCAATATTAATTCCGAAAACTGGCAAACCTATCCCAGCGATACCCTTGCCGATTCAATTTCGGTAGATATTCCTCGCAACTTTTACATGGCGAAAGATTTTTTGCTAAAGTACAATGGCGAAATACTCACCGTAAGCGACGAAAAGATTATTGAGGCATCCGTTCAGTTAAGCAAGCAAACCGGAATCTTTGCCGAGCCGGCAGCGGCTACTGCTTTTGCAGGATATCTGAATTACAAGAATCAGAATTTGCTTAAAACGGGAAGTAAAAATGTAGTAATGCTTACCGGTTC
>CAZWRD010000054.1:0-18227 GCA_964636105.1 uncultured Bacteroides sp. | reverse complement strand
ATAACAAAAAACAGTAATTATCAATGAGATATAATTTACATACAAACTTATTAGAAATTTAAAAGAACATAGTTAATTTATGGGGCTTGTCATTTTATTTTCGCAAACAGAATTAATTTTTTAATTTTACAGCTAAATTTTACAGCTAGAAAATGAATATTGCATACTTACTTTTGGGCGGAAATATGGGTGACAGAGAGGGAATTATAGCTAAAGCAGCGAGTTTAATTCATGCATCATGCGGTAAAATTATTAAAAAATCATCGCTTTACGAATCCGAACCTTGGGGTTTTGAAACAGATAATCAGTTTGTAAATCAAGTTATTCTGATAGAAACAGCCTTTAATGCCGAAGATTTGTTACAAAATCTTTTAAACATTGAATTACTTTTAGGCAGAGTACGCAATCATTCAGCTACTTATAGTTCTAGAGTTATTGATATTGACATTTTGTTTTTTAACGATGAAGTAATTAATTGCGAAAATTTAAAAATTCCACATCCACTTTTGCACGAAAGAAGATTTACAATGGCACCTATGCACGAAATAGCTAAAAATCTAACACATCCACTTTTAAATAAAACCATACAAGATTTATTAAGTGATTGCAAAGATGTTTCGGTAGTAACTAAAATAAAAGACAGCATCTAAATGGCTAATTATAACTATATTGTAATAGAAGGAAACATTGGCGCCGGAAAAACTTCGTTGGCATCAATGATAGCCGAAGAGTTTAATGCAAAACTTATTCTTGAGCAATTTGAAGAAAATTCATTTTTGCCAAAATTTTACAAAGATCCCGATAAATATGCTTTTCCTCTCGAATTATCTTTTCTTGCCGAAAGATATCAACAACTAAAATCACAACTCATTACACAAGATCTATTTAAAGATTTTGTTATTGCTGATTATTTTATAGACAAATCATTAATTTTTGCTCAAAAAAACCTGCAATCTGATGAATATTCATTGTATTCAAAGCTTTTCAATATAATCAATCCAACTTTACCTAAACCAGATTTGTTGGTTTACCTTTATGTAAATATCGATAGGCTAAAATCCAATATTAAGCATCGCGGAAGAAGCTACGAACAGGATATTCAAACAGAATATTTAGAAAAAATTCAAGCAGGCTATTTCGAATATATTAAGTTTTATCCTGAAACAAGAATTCTGATTATTGATACAAACACCATTGATTTTGTTAATAATAACGAAGATTATAATACATTAAAAGAGATAATTTTTAATGACTACCCCAAAGGAATCCACCGTATTAGCCTTTAATCAGGTTGTTTCTTATTAAATATTCAGCAATTTGAATGGCATTGGTTGCTGCACCTTTTCGCAAATTATCGGCGACAATCCACATATTTAGTGTATTCTTATTCCCCTCATCTCTACGCAATCTTCCTACAAAAACATCATCCTTGCCCTCCGAAATAAGAGGCATTGGATAAATATTATTATTCACATCGTCATACAAAATAATTCCTGGCGACTCAACATAAATTTTGCGAACAGCGTCCATTTTGAAATTAATATTAAACTCGGCATTTACTGCCATAGAATGACCGCCAGTAACAGGTACTCTAACCACAGTAGCACTTATACTTATTTTGTAATCCGACAATATTTTTCTGGTTTCATTTACCAACTTTTCTTCTTCAGAAGTATAACCACTTGCCATAAAATTACCTCCATGTGGAAACAAATTCCGGTGAATTTGATATGGATAAGCCTTTTCTGCAAATCGATGATTTTCTTCATCTTCCAATTGTTTTACAGCTTTTACACCTGTGCCAGTTACCGATTGATATGTTGAGATTACCAATCTTTTTAATTGATATATATTATGCAATGGAGCTAAAGCCATCACCATCTGAATTGTAGAACAGTTGGGATTTGCAATTATTTTTGTTTTATCAGAAATTTCATGGGCATTTATTTCAGGTACAACCAAGGGCACCTTTTTATTCATTCGCCAAGCCGAAGAATTATCAATTACAAAGCAATTATTTTTAGCAAATAAAGGTGCATAAGACAACGAAACTTCAGACCCTGCTGAGAATATTGCAATATCTGGGCAAAGTTTTATGGCTGATTCTACACTTTGTATTTTAAGTTTTTTACCACAATAAATTATTTCTTTCCCAACCGATTTTGCAGACGCAACAGGTATCAATTCTATTTCATTAAAATTTCTTTCTTCTAAAACTTTTAGCATTACATTTCCAACCAAACCTGTAACCCCTACAACTGCAATCTTTAACATTTTCTTTCGCTGTTTTTAAAAAAGTATTCAAACCTACAAAAAAATATTCAATTTTACGCTTTTTATTTAAAAAAATTGTGTAGGTTTGCTAATAAATCAGAAAACTTAAATTTTAATATATTTCCAATGAAGAAATTGATTGTACTTTTTTTGTTTTTACCTTTTTTAGCTTTCTCGCAAGTTATTGATAATTTTGATGATGGCAATATTACAACTAATCCTTTGTGGATTGGAAATGATACAAATTTTGTAGTTGACAATTTTCAACTTCGAAGCAACGGACCAAATCAGAATTCAAGCAAAATATATTTAAGTACAGCCAATCAACTTATTGATAGTACCGAATGGAATTTTCTGATTGACTTAAAATTTGGACCTTCTTCTACCAATTTTGTTAGAGTTTACTTGGCTGCAAATAATTCTGATATAGCTAATTCAACAAATGCTTATTTTATACAAATTGGTCAAGCTAGCGGAAATAACAACATTGGGTTTTACAAGAAACAAGGTGTAAATACAAACCTTATTTTTACAGGAAATACTTTATTTACAAGCACTTCAAGCCTTAAAGTAAGGATAAAAATTACCCATAATAATTTGGGTGAATGGAATATTTTTTCAGACAAAACCGGTGGAAATAATTTTATTTCTGAAGGCAATTCTTTTATGGAAAACAGTATCAATTCTTCTTCTTATTTTGGTTTTTATTGCCAATATGCTACAGCTTCGCGCTATAATCTTTACTATTTTGACGATTTAAAGATTTCGAATATGACTGTAGATAATATTCCACCAGATGTAACTGCCGTAAATATAACAAGTAATAATAGTCTGGATGTGATTTTTTCTGAGGAAGTTGAAATCAATTCTGCACAAAACGCCATAAACTATTTAATTAATAACGGTATAGGAAATCCAACAACTGCAAGTCTCGATTTTATTAATAAAAACATTGTTCACCTCGTTTTTTCGCAAAATTTCTCCGCAAATTTAATGTATCAAATTGATATAGTGAACATTGAAGATATAAAAGGAAATTTAATATTACCCACAACTAAAGTTTTTTCAGTAGTCGAAAATCAAGATTTTGATGTGGTTATCAATGAAATAATGACAGATCAAAATCCCGCATCTCCGCAATTACCCGCTGCTGATTATGTTGAATTATACAACAGAAAACCATATGCAATTAACCTAAATAATTGGAAAATAAAGCTAAAAGATGATGCTTCATTTCTTACAATTGGTAATATTGTATTGATGCCCGACAGTTTTCTTATTTTAACATCAAGTTCGGATGTTGCTGCTTTAAGTACTTATACTTCTAATATTTATGGGTTTTCAAGTTTTGTAATTAACAACGAAACCGCAATTACATTAGCTGATGCAAATAGCAAAACAATACATCGTATAAATTATAATAAAAGCTGGTACAACGATGTATCTAAACAAGAAGGGGGTTGGTCGCTTGAGCAAATTGATCCCAACAATCCTTGTGGCGATGTTTACAATTGGAGAGCTTCTATAGATACGAAAGGAGGAAGCCCTGGTAAAAAAAATTCTGTATATACGCCCAATCCAGATATACTTTCTCCCTTTATTACAAAGGTTTGTGTTTTAGATAAATATTCAATAAAACTTAGTTTTAGTGAAAAAATGAAAGAGAAAAATTTATTGAATTTACAAGCATACCAAATTTCAAATAACTTAAATATCAACAATATAATTATTCCTGATATCGAATCAAATTCGGTTATTTTGCAATTTAGCGATTCTATTCAAAACCAATTAGTTTATACTTTAACAATTAAAGATAGTATAAGCGATTGTGCCGGAAATATTATTCAAGCTAATCATATTCATAAATTTGCATTTCCTTCAATTCCTGAAGTTAACAATGTAGTTATTAACGAAATATTGTTTAATCCAAAAGATGATGGTGTTGATTTTGTAGAAATTTATAATCGTTCGGATAAAAATATTGACTTAACAAAATTATATATTGCAAGTTATGATTTGAATACCAATAAATTAAAATCAATGTACGCATTATCAACAGATTGCGGCACTCTATTTTCAAAAGATTATTTGGTTTTAACCACAAATCCAGAAAAAGTGAAACAACAATATTACACAGAGAATCCATTGAAATTCAACAAAATGACCTCAATGCCATCCTTTAATAACGATATAGGAATTGTAGTAATTGCAATGATTGATTCAACAATAATTGACAGATTTGATTATGATGAAAACATGCATTTTCCGCTGCTTAGCACTGTTGATGGTGTTTCGCTCGAGAGAATCAGCTCAGAAAAACAAACTCAGGACAAGCAGAATTGGCATTCGGCTGCACAAAGTATAGGTTTTGCAACGCCAACTTATCAGAATTCTCAATATAGTAATTTTCTTTATCTCGAAGATCCAATAACAATCTCGCCAGATATTTTTTCGCCAGATAATGATGGATATAACGATAATTTGAGTATTAATTATCAGTTTAGTACATCGGGATATGTAGCCAATGTTCAAATTTTTGATTCAAAAGGAAAACTAATGAAAACGCTTGTTAGAAATGAATTGCTGGGGACCAAAGGAAGTTTTATTTGGAACGGCATTGATGAATCAAATCAAAAAGCATTAATCGGTATCTATATTGTTTATATAGAAGTTTTTGACATGAATGGGAATACAAAATCCTACAAAAAAACTGCAGTTTTGGGAGGAAAATTTTAAGCTTTCCTCATTTCGCGAGTATGTATTGCATAAAAAGCAATAAATGTAGCTGTTGTAAAAAATTCCATAAAAGAAAACGGAATGCCTTTGAGGAAAATCAGAGGTAACATCAGCATGATAATTTGTGCTATGGTATAAAAATGAAAACCTTGTTTTTTCATTTTCAACATCAAATAAGCTCCATAAAAAGAAGAAATATTCAACAATAATGAAATGAAAAAATAAATTCTTCCAGCAGACATCATTAGTAATAACATCTGTTTCACGTCTTTATATTCCTGAGGGAAATTCATTTCGGGGATTAATAATTTGTAATTTTCGAAAAACAATGAAAGCAATAGATTCGTAAAAATTCCGAAACCACTCCAAATAAAAGTTAAATAACACAATATTTTAAGAAATTTATCCTGATTTTTCGGTTTATTTTGTTCTTGATTTTCGGTTAAAAAGTTATTTTGTTCTTCCATTTTTAAGTAAAATTAAAAAAACAAAATTACAAAAAAGGCGTTTATAAATTTGTGATTTTAGTAAATAGTTGTAAATTTGGCTTTTAAATAAAAAGTACATGTTGAGGATTTTTCTTTTTTGTTTTCTTATATTGTTATCAATGATAGCTTTACCTCAAAATCAAAAGATTTTGAATGCTAAGGTTACATATTATTCAAAGAAATTTGATGGGAGAAAAACATATAGTGGAGAGAGATTTAATTCAAAATTATATACGGCAGCTCATAGGAGTTTCCCTTTGCAATCGCTAGTAAAAATTGTAAATCCCAAAAATAATAAACAAATAATTGTTCGTGTAAATGATCGGTTCAAAAGAAAAAACTATATCGACGTAAGCTATATTGCCGCAGAGAAATTAGGCGTTTTGAGAGAAGGAACTGCAAATGTCAAAATTCAATTACTCGACACTTCATATACAAAAGAATATTTAAATCAATCTTTTACTGAAATAAATAAAATAGATACGAAATCCGATACTTCAGCTATTCAAATTGATACAACAGAGATTTTTTATATTAGAGTTGCTAGCCTGAAAATGAAAAAAAATGCTGAAATATTTATCAAACAAAAATTAACAAAAGAATATCGTAATCAAGCATTTATAAAAAAAACGAGTTTTCACAAAAAGCCTCTTTACAAAATTATGTTAGGTCCTTACAAATCTAAAAATGAAGCTACAGAAGTATTAAACAGACTTTTCAAAAAATATAAAGATGCAGTTATAATTGGTGAAAAATAATCTGAATTTACCATAAATTTAATCCAACAAAAATATAATTACATTGCAAAATATTAAGGAATACAAAAAAATATGGGCAATATCTGCTCCTATTATGCTGAGTTTGTTAGCACAAAATATTGTAAGCATCACAGATACAGCCTTTTTGGGAAGAGTTGGAGAAATTGAACTAGGAGCTTCGGCACTTGCAGGTTTGTACTATTTTTGCTTTTATATGATTGGGTTTGGCTTTGGAAGTGGATTGCAAATTGTGGTTTCGAGACGAAAAGGAGAAAGAAATGATACGGCAATCGGAACTGTTATCGACAATGGAATATATTTTCTCTTCTTTCTGGCTGTTTTACTTATCATTATCTCTCTTTTGTTTGCACCTACTTTTTTTCGCTTTTCCATTTCATCCGAAGCAATTTTGAACCAATCAATTGTGTTTCTCAACTACAGAATATGGGGTTTGTTTTTTGCTTTTGGAAATATTGTTTTCCGCTCGTTTTTTGTAGGTATAGCCAATACACGCTATCTTACTTATAATGCAATAATTATGGCAGGTTTAAACATACTGCTAGATTATGTACTAATTTTTGGTAAGTTTGGATTTCCTGAAATGGGATTGAAAGGAGCCGCAATTGCTTCGGTAATTTCTGAAGCTGCAGCAGCCATATTTTTTATAATAATAGTTCTTCGCAATAAAAAATTAAGAATTTATAATTTGTTTCGTTTCTTAAAACCACAAATTCAATTGATTAATTCTGTTTTGGGTGTTTCTTTTTATATTATGCTTCAATTTTTTATTTCTTTGGGTGGTTGGTTTGTTTTCTTTTTAATTATAGAAAAAACTGGCGAACGTTCGCTTGCCATATCTAATGTAATCCGCAGCATTTATATGCTTTTGATGATACCAGTTTGGGGATATTGTTCGGCAGTAAGTACATTAGTTAGTAGCCGCATTGGCGAAGGTAAAACAAATGAAGTTATTCCGGTAATCAAAAGAGTAACCTTAATGAGTTTTGCAACTACCTCTATATTAATAGGATTAGTTAGTATGTTTCCAAGTTTTTCACTTTCAGTTTATACAAATGATATACATTTTATAAATGATGGAATAGCTTCATTATATGTAGTTTTGGGAGCAACTGTTGTTTTTTCACTTACAATGATTTCTTTTAATGCCATTTCAGGAACTGCCAATACTAATATTTCGTTATATATTGAAATAATTACAATTATTGTATATTTGGCCGCTGCATGGTTTTTAGCCCAATATTACGCAAGACCTGAAATTATTTGGTGTTCTGAATATGTTTATTACATTTTAACTGGCGCATTTTCTATCGTATATTTATGGAAAGGAAATTGGAGAAATAAAAGGATTTAATTCAATTTGTTAATTTACACCTTATAATATATAGTAGATTTAAACAAAATTTGTATTTTTGCAACTTCCTATTAATTTATATAGGTAATTTATTTACTAAAATCCGAATATGTATTCTTATTTTCAGGGAAAATTAGTTGAAAAAACACCCACTTATGCAGTAATCGACTGCAATGGAGTTGCATATATGATTCATATTTCGCTACATACTTTTTCTAAAATTAAAGAAGAAGAGAAATGCAAATTATATACACACCTTTCAATAAAAGAGGATGCACATACTTTATTCGGTTTTTATGATGAAGCTGAAAGAATTTTGTTTCGCCACCTGATTAGCGTGTCAGGAGTTGGTACAAACACAGCTCGTATGATGCTTTCATCATTAAGCCCATTAGAAATAACCAATGCCATTATAGCAAATAATGTTGCTGTTCTACAATCAATAAAAGGAATTGGAGGCAAAACAGCCCAAAGAATTATACTCGATTTGAAAGATAAAATTGCCAAAATATCAAGCGATAAAGATTTTTTAATTGTTGAACACAATACAAAACGTGAAGAAGCGTTATCTGCTTTGGTGATGTTAGGCTTTAATAAAATTGCTGTTGAGAAAATGCTCGACAAAATTATTCGTTCAGAAGCAGCTACAATAACTGTTGAACAATTAATTAAACTGGCTTTAAAGAATTTATAAACATAAAAACATAATTGCTAATCCAATTTTGTTTACTAAAATATTAAAAAACTAAGTGCGAATAACAAGGTATATTGTAAGTTTACTTTTTATAACTGCTTTAGCTGCATTCATTTTTCAGATACCTTTAACTAAAGGGAAATCAGTTAATGCAGACTCTTTTAGATATTATCCTCAGAATTTGGTTGTTACACCTCCTGATTCTAATTTGCGTTATCCAATACCCAATGCAAATGAACCTTTTAATGGAAATCCAACAAATCATCCACTATATTTGAATAATCCTTCAAATATCTCTGATAGTGTTGTTTATGATCCAATTAACAATCAATACATTTTTCAGAGCAAAATGGGCGATATTAATTACAATACGCCCAATACTATGACTTTTGATGAATATCAGAAATTTGACATGGACAAAGCTTTGCAAGGCTATTGGCGCGACCGATCAAAAGCTGCAAATGCCGGAAACAGAGGGGGTTTAATTCCTCAGCTAAAAGTTGGTGGCGAGGTTTTTGATAAGATATTTGGTAGCAATACCATAGATATTCGCCCCCAAGGTTCTGCCGAATTAATATTCGGAATCATTGGCAATAAACGCGAAGATCCTTCATTGGATATTCGTCAGCGTAGTACTACAAATTTCGATTTTCAGGAAAAAATTCAGATGAGTGTGATTGCCAAAATTGGTGATAAAATTGAATTTAAAACCAATTACAATACAGAGTCGATGTTTTCTTTTGAAAACAAACTAAAACTCAGGTATGAAGGTAAGGAAGATGAAATTCTTCAATTACTTGAAGCAGGTGATGTAAATTTGCCATTAAATACTACTTTAATTCAAGGAAGTCAGAGTCTTTTTGGAATAAAAACAAAATTAAAATTTGGCAGAACTACTGTAACAGGTGTATTTTCTGAACAAAAGGGTGAAACCAAAAACATTACGGTTCAAGGTGGTGCCGAAACCAATAAATTTTTCTTTAAAGCCGATCAATATGAAGAAAATAGACATTTCTTCCTTTCTCAATATTTCAGAAACAATTATAATTCTGCTCTTTCTTCTTTGCCTATTATTGGTTCAAATGTTAACATTGTAAAAATTGAAGTTTGGCGTACCAATATTGGAGCTCCAACAACCAACAATCGTAATATAGTAGCTTTTACCGATTTGGGTGAAAACATTCCAAGTAATTCTAATATTTTAGGACATCAAGGTGTTTTCCCAAATAATAATTCAAATACCTTACTTGAAAATATTGCCACAGATACAGCTAAGCTACAAAACATTAATCTAGTTGGTGACTATTTGAAAAACCCTCCTATAAATTTTGTTTCTGGTCAGGATTTTGAAAAAGTAGAAAGTGCCAAAAAACTTGCTCCAACTGAATTTACATTTAATAGCAAATTAGGTTTTATTTCTCTTAATACTTCTTTAAATTCCGATCAAGTTTTGGCTGTTGCTTTCCAATATACAATACTTGGCGATACCACTGTATATCAGGTAGGTCAATTTTCCGACCAAGGTATAAGTGACCCTAAAGCATTAATAGTTAAATTAATAAAAAGCACAACACTAAACACACGTGGGCCTCTATGGAAATTGATGATGAAAAATGTTTATTCATTGGGAGCTTATCAAGTTAATAAACAAGATTTTAGGTTAAACATTTTATACTCTGGCGATCAAGGCGGTGTGCCAACTGGGTATTTTAATGATGGACCTAAAAAAGGGATAGCTTTAATTAGACTTTTACATCTCGACACTTTGGATGCCCAATTGAATCCAACAGCTGACGGAGTTTTCGATTTTATTGACAATGCAGCAACTTCTGGGGGTTTAATTCAAGCAACAAATGGAAGAATTTATTTTCCATTGATTGAACCATTCGGTAAAGATTTAAGAAACATATTACAAGACACGGTTTATGCTTCAAGATATTGTTACGACTCACTATATTCTTTAACAAAAACTGAAGCTCAGCAATATCCTGATAAAAATAAATTTATCCTTGAAGGCTTTTACAAATCTGCTTCAGGATCTGAAATTTCATTGGGTGGATTTAATATTCCACAGGGTTCAGTAAAAGTTACCTCAGGAGGTATTCCTCTAACTGAAAATGTTGATTATACCGTTGATTACACTTTGGGTAGAGTAAGAATTATTAATGAAGGCATTTTAAATTCAGGAGCTCCAATTAATATTTCTACCGAAAGCAATTCGATGTTCAACATCATGACAAAAAGAATGATGGGAATGCATGTGAATTATGAAGTTAATAAAGATTTCAATATAGGTGGTACTATCATGAATTTGAATCAAAGTCCATTAACACAAAAAGTTAATTATGGTGATGAACCAATAAACAATACCATATGGGGCGTTGATTTAGCTTATCAAACAGAATCTAGATTTTTGACCAAAATGGTGGATGCTCTACCTTTTATTCAAACCAAAGTTCCATCTAAAATTAATTTTTATGGTGAATTTGCTCATTTTATACCTGGTCATTCCAGTGCAATTGGCTCATCAGGAACTTCTTATATTGATGATTTTGAAGGAAGCAAATCTAGTATCGACTTAAAAAATTACGGAAACTGGTTTTTAGCAAGTGTACCACAAGGGCAAACACAGCAAAATATGTTTCCAGAAACCGCATGGGATTCTTTAGTTTCTGGTTTCAATAGAGCTAAATTAGCGTGGTATGTAATTGATCCTTCAATATTTTACCGCTCTGATTCAAAACCACCTAACGTAAGTAAAAATGACATTTCACAGCCTTATGCAAGAGAAGTTCTTGAATATGAAGTTTTTCCTAACAAAGAAATTCCTAACGGACAACCGAGCAATATTTCTATTTTAAATTTGGCTTATTATCCTAGTGAAAGAGGTCCTTATAATTATGATGTTGAAGGAAAAGCAGGTGTTTCTGCTGGTTTAAATCTGGATGGAAAACTAAAAAACCCTGAACAAAGATGGGGTGGAATAATGCGAAAAATTGAATCAACCGATTTTGAAGCAACTAATGTTGAATACATCGAATTTTGGATGATGGATCCTTTTATCGGAACTGACGGTCAAGGTGGAAATCCAATGCATACTGGAGGTCAATTGTATTTTAATTTAGGCGATATTTCTGAAGATATTTTAAAAGACGGACGTAAAAGTTTTGAAAATGGACTTCCAGTTTCGGCTTTGGTAACTAACGTTGACACAACGCAATGGGGTAGAGTTCCTAAGTTACAAGCATTAGTAAATTCATTCGATAACAATCCTGGATCAAGAGCATTTCAGGATGTGGGTTATGACGGTTTAAACAATATTGATGAATCTTCATTTTTTGAAAAGAATTATATTCAAAAAATTATTAATCTTTATGGTACAGCTTCCCCTGCTTATACTTTTGCTTCTGTTGATCCATCTGGCGACAATTACCATTATTTCAGAGGTTCTGATTACGATCAAAATCCTTTGTTCTCAAATGTAAATGAACGCTATAAAAATTTCAATGGACCCGATGGAAATTCACCTACATCAGACCAAAGTCCAGAAAGTTATCCAACTAACTCGACCACAATGCCTAACGTAGAAGATATTAATGCAGATAACACATTAAGTGAATCTGAAAATTACTACCAATATGTAATTGATTTGAAACCTACTAAAATGGAAGTTGGTCAAAATTATATTACTGATGTACATTTGGCTCAAGGAATTCCATTGGCTAATGGTGCTAAAACCAATGTAAAATGGTATCAATTTAAAGTTCCTGTGCGTACTCCTGACAAAACAGTTGGTAAAATCCAAAATTTTCAATCAATCAGATTCTTAAGAATGTTTTTAAAAGGATTTGACCAAAATATAATATGCCGCTTTGCTACTTTAGATTTGGTAAAAGGAGAATGGAGAAAATACAGTAATCAGTTACTCACTCCAGGAGATTATACTCCAGCAGATCAATCTACTACAACATTTAATGTGTCTGCAGTTAATATTGAAGAAAACGGAAAAAGAACACCTGTGCCCTATGTAGTTCCTCCTGGTATCGAACGTGAAATAAATAATGCTACCACCAATCTTCAAAAGCTAAACGAACAATCATTAAGTATGAGAATTCTCAATTTGGGAGATGGAGACGCTAGAGCTATTTACAAAACTACTGATTTTGATTTCCGCCAATTTAAAAATCTGAAGATGTATATTCATGCCGAAAAAGCAAAAATTGAAGAAGAGTTAAATACTGGTGATTTAAAAGTATTTGTACGTTTAGGCTCAGATTTTACACAAAATTTTTATGAAATTGAAATTCCTGTTGCTTTTACTCAATGGGGTACTAGTAGTCAACAAGCTGAATTAATCTGGCCTGCAATAAATGAAATGATTATTGACCTTGATAGATTGGTAAAAGTAAAAGAACATCGAAATCAATTAATAAGGGCTGGAAATAATAACGTAAATTACTCAAGTTATTTTACTGAGAATGAAGCTAATTACAAGTATATTGTAGTTGGGTCGCCAAGTATTAGCAATGTAAATACAATTATGATTGGTGTTAGAAATCCTAAAAAACAGAATTTGAACGACATGGATGATATGTTGCCAAAATCTGCTGAAATATGGATTAATGAATTGCGATTAACTGATTTTAATGACAAAACAGGCTGGGCGGCAACTGCCAGAGTAAGAGCAAATTTAGCAGACTTGGGTGATGTAGCAGTTTCAGGAACACATTCTACTGCAGGTTTTGGTAGTGTTGAAAAGAAAATTAATGAAACTCAAAAAGAAGATATTACCTCTTATGATATTGCTACGAATCTGGAATTAGGTAAATTCTTCCCCGAAAAAGTTGGTTTGAAAATACCAATGCATTACGATTATTCAAAATCTATCAGCAATCCCGAATACAATCCACTTGATCCTGATGTGAAACTTGAAAATGATTTAGCAAGTTATCAAACTGAAGCTCAACGCGATTCAATAAAACAATTAGTCCAGGATTATACTACCCGTAAGAATATCAACTTTATGAATGTTCGTAAAGAAAGAACCGGAAATTCTACTAAAAACAGAATTTATGATGTCGAAAATTTTGATGTTTCATATTCATATGCCGAAATTTTCAGACGAAATATTGATATTGAATACGATATAAAGAAGGTATATCGTGGTGGTTTAGGTTACAATTATTCTAAAAGTCCAAAACCTGTAAAACCATTCGAAAAAATTGGATTTATAAGCAAATATAAAGCTTTTACGCTTATTAAAGATTTTAATTTCTTCTACGAGCCTAAACTTATGTCGTTTAGAACAGAAATGACACGCGAGTACAACGAAAATAAACTGAGAAACAAAAGTGCAGGTTTGATTATTTTGGAACCAACATTTTTCAAGAAATTTGATTGGAACAGAATTTACGGTTTTAAATTCGATTTAGCAACCTCATTGCAATTTGAATACAATGCCACAGCCAATGCTACAATTGATGAGCCTCAAGGTAAAATTGACACTAAGGAAAAACGCGATTCCATATGGGAAAATATTCTTGATTTTGGTCGTATGCAACGATTTAATCAAAATATAAATATTAATTACAACATCCCTATCAACAAATTACCAGGCTTAGATTGGTTGTCGTCGCAAGCTCGATATGGTGCTGATTACAAATGGGAAGGCTCCCCTATGTCATTAAAAAGATTAGGAAATTCAATTGAAAATAACAACACCAAACAATTAAACGGAAGCGTAAATATGACCACATTATTTAATAAAATTAAATATCTGGAAAATATTAATAAAAAATCGCAACCACAACGTTCGCCAATGATGCCAGGTAGAGGTCGTCCAAACCAAAGAGATATGCAGATGGAAGCTGCTCAGGCAGTTGAAGATACCGTGCAAAAACCTGTTAATTATTTCAAAGAAGTTGCTGATGGTGTTTTAAGATTCATTATGGGTTTTAAAACTGCATCTATCAGTTTTACCGAAAATAATGGAACTTTCCTTCCTGGATTTATACCTGACCCGGAAGCTGTTGGAAATAACTGGAGCCAAAATGCACCGGGAATGGGATTTATTTTGGGTTCACAAGCAGATATCAGACCAGATGCCATCAGAAATAATTGGATTTCTAAAGATACGCTTCAAAATAATGCTTATATGAATAAGTATTCAAACTCTGTTAATGCAAGAGCAAGTTTTGAACCTATTAATGATTTGAAAATAGAATTTACAGCTAACAGAACCTATTCTGAAAATCATAGTGAATACTTTAAAGCAAATGCTAACGGCAATTTCGTTACTTCATCTCCTACAACCACAGGAAGTTTCAGTATTTCATACATGACCATTTCTACGGCTTTTACTGGTGATAATGATGATAATTCAAATGAAACATTTAATAAGTTTTTAGAATACAGAAGTACCATTGCCAACAGATTATCTAACCAAAACCCAAATTCGTATAACCAAGCTCCTGTTAAAGACACTTTAACCGGAACATATTTTCCTTATGGTTACGGTCCTACATCTCAAGAAGTATTGATTCCTGCATTTTTAGCAGCTTACTCAGGAAGAGATCCTAATGGTATCGGACTAAATCCATTTCCAAAAATTCCAATACCAAACTGGACTTTAAATTATACAGGCTTAAGTAAACTAAAAATATTCAAAAAAACATTTAGAACTATAACAATATCAAATGCTTACCGCTCAAGCTATAGTATAGGTTCATATGCTACAAATATTTTGTATAAAGAAGATCAAAATGGATATCAATTTGTTAGAAACAATACCGGTAATTTTATTTCACAAAATCAAATAGATCAGGTAACAATATCAGAGCAATTTAGCCCACTTATTAAGATTGAATTATCATGGGTAAATAGCTTATTGACAAATATCGAATTCAAAAAATCCAGAAATCTCTCATTGAGTTTTGTGAACAATCAATTAACAGAACTAACAAGCAATGAGTTTATTATAGGTTTGGGCTACAGATTTAAAGATGTAGAAATCAGAATCAGAACCAGTGGATCAACCAAGCCATTAAAGAGTGATATCAATATCAAATGTGATTTTTCTATCCGTTCAAATAAAACAATTTTAAGAAGGGTAGATCAGAATATAAATCAAATATCAACAGGTCAACAAGTTATTTCTTTAAATTTCTCTGCTGATTACCAGCTGAATGAAAGGTTTACATTAAGAGCATTCTTCGATAAAGTAATCAATAATCCTTATATTTCATCAACTTTCCCAAATTCGACTACAAACGCCGGATTTAGTTTAAGATTCTCATTGGCTCAATAAATTTTTAAAAAAAGAGATGGATATTAAAAAAAGTTGTAATTTTGAAAATTAAAAAAAATCAATAATAAAATGAATATACCAGAAAATTTAAAGTACACTAAAGATCACGAATGGCTTAGAGTAGAAGGAGAAGAAGCATTTATTGGCGTTACAGAATTTGCTCAGGGCGAATTAGGCGACATTGTTTTTATTGAAGTAGAAACCATTGGCGAATCTCTTGAAAAAGAAGAAGCTTTCGGAACAATTGAAGCAGTAAAAACTGTTTCTGACATGTTTATGCCTGTTGCAGGCGAAGTTCTCGAATTTAATGAAGAATTAGAATCAACACCTGAACTTGTAAATCAAGATCCTTATGGAAAAGGTTGGATTGTAAAAATCAAAATCACCAATCTGGATGAAGTTAACGAATTACTAGATGCTACTGCATACAAAGCAAGTATTGGACACTAAAAAATTTTTATAAAAATTTGAAGCTTCAATAATTTAGTGATTATTGAAGCTTTTTTATTAGCCCATAGTATGTTTTTAAAAAACAGCATTTTACTAATTATCTGGACTTTAGCTATTTTGTTGCTTACCATTTTGCCAGGTGGATATTTCCCAAAAGTACCAAGTTTTATGGATTTATTTTCTCCTGACAAATTGGTTCATCTCTTTATTTTTGGCTTGCTTAGCATTTTTGCAATTTTTTCATTTGGCAAACAATATTCTTTTCAGGTTTTACGTTCCTATAATAGTTTGTTTGCAATGATTTATAGCATTAGTCTTGGAGGAATTACAGAAATTTTGCAAGGTGTTATGAATTGGGGTCGTCAAGCAAGTATTTATGATTTTATTGCAAATACAATAGGCTGTTTTATAGGTCTTTGCATTTATAATAAATTGATTAAAAAAAAATAAAAAAAAAATATTTAGTTATATTTTTTTTTGTAATTTAGCAACTTGACTTATTAAGAAAATTATTTTTATAAATATTTAATATTCAGTAAAATGGAAATCAAAAAAACTGAAAAAGCAGATTTGGAAAACAAGAAAGCAATATTCTTTCAAATAGGCTTGGTTGTTGTTTTAGGGTTAACGCTTTTGGCATTTGAATGGAAAACCTACGATAAAAAAATTGTAGATACAGGTTCAAGACTTGCTGCTGAGGTAATGGAAGAAATTGTTTTACAAACACAACAGAACACACCGCCTCCACCGCCTCCACCGCCACAACAACAAACAACTGTTTTGGAAATTGTTGAAAACGACAAAGTTATTGAAAACGAAGTAAGTATTGATGCTGAAGCGGATGAAAAAACAGTTGTGGAAGAATATAAAGCACCAGTAGCTGAAGAAAAAGAAGTTGAAGAAACTGAAATATTTACTGTGGTTGAAGAATCTCCTGGTTTTCCTGGTGGTGATGAAGCTCGTATAAAATTTTTACAAGATAATATCAAATATCCAACAATGGCTCGCGAAAGCGGAATTCAAGGAACTGTTTATGTAACTTTCGTTGTTGAAAGAGGAGGAAATGTTTCTGATGTAAAAATACTTAGAGGTATTGGTGGTGGTTGCGATGAAGAAGCAATCAGAGTTATTAAAGCCATGCCCAAATGGAATTCTGGAAAACAAAGAGGAAAACCTGTACGTGTTCAATTTAATATGCCTATTAAATTTACTTTGGCAGGATAATAATTCAGCAAAAAACGATTTAAAAACGATTTGTAGCAAATACAAATCGTTTTTTTTTGCCTTAAACTTTTCTCATTTCACCGATTACTTTAATATTGTAGCCCTAAACTGATTATGCATTGACTTTGCCTCTTCAATATATTAATTTTGAATTAAATAAAAATTCAGAATCATGAAAAATTTAAAATCAAAATCGGAAATGAACTTAGGAAGTTATACCGACAGAAGCAAAAAAACTGAAAAGGCAGATTTAGAAAATAAAAAGACAATTTTTTTCCAAATTGGATTAATTGTTTCTTTATCAATCGCATTATTTGCTTTCGAATGGAAAACTTATGATAAATTTGAGCTTACATTCGATTCATCTGCAAAAAATACACTAATTGATGAATTACCACCAATTACAAATGTTACCAAACCTGAGCCAAAAATTGAAAAGATTTCACTTACAATCATTAAGGCTGTTTCAAATACTACTGAAGTTGAAAATATAGATCCCATTTCTACTGAATTCTTTCCTGATGAAAAAATTGATTATACTCCAATAGAAATACCTAAAGACGTTGAAGTTGATGATCCAAATGTTTTTGTCCTTGTTGAACATCAACCTGAATTTATAGGTGGAGAAAAAGCTCTTTTCGAATATTTAGGAAGTACAATTAAATACCCTACCCCAGCAAGAGAAGTAGGTATTCAAGGGGTAGTATATATTAACTTTATTGTTGAAAAAGATGGTAGTGTGTCTAATGTAACTGTTGCTCGAGGAATTGGTGGTGGTTGCGATGAAGAAGCTGTAAGGGTAATCAAATCTATGCCAAAATGGAAAGCCGGATTACAAAGAGACAAACCAGTTAGAGTTCAATTTAATGTTCCCATAAAATTTACCTTATCAAACTAGTTTCTCTTTTTATTATTCAGAAAAAAG
>CAZWRD010000053.1:0-18482 GCA_964636105.1 uncultured Bacteroides sp. | reverse complement strand
CCGGTTGCTTTTTTTTTTTTTTTTTTCATATCCAACACAGAAATACCAATACCTACACCCAGATTGAAAACTTCAAAATCCTTATCGCTGCGTTTTTCCTCCAGTCGGTCAATCGCATTAATATGAGCCGTAGCCACATCCACCACATGAATATAATCGCGTAAGCAAGTGCCGTCGGGTGTATTGTAATCGCTACCGAAAACCCTTAGTTTTTCGCGAATTCCCATAGCTGTTTCGGTAATATAAGGAACCAAGTGATGAGGTGGACCATCCTGAAATTCGCCTATCAAAGCAGTTTCGTGTGCACCTATCGGATTAAAATAACGCAACGCAATACAACGGATATCAGAAACTTTGGTGGTGTCAATCAGAATATCTTCACATATTTTCTTGGTATTGCCATAAGGCGACATCGCAGGTTTTACAGGAGCATATTCGTCCACAGGTAAAGTATCAGGCTCGCCATAAACGGTGCAAGAAGAAGAAAATACAATATGATCAATTTTAAATTCTTTCATGCATTTCAGCAAATTTACGGTAGAAGCCAGATTGTTATGATAATACATCAAAGGCTCATCCACCGATTCGTTTACCAGCAAAATAGCAGCAAAATGGATAACTGCATCAATCTTTGGATATTTGGTAAAGAAGCTGTGCATTTCGTCGAAATTGCACATTTCCACCTTTTCAAATATCGGACGCTTTCCGGTAATTTTTTCAATTCTGTCAACAACTTCATAATCCGAATTTACCAGATTGTCGATAATAATCGGATTATGTCCACGATTCATCAGCTCAACCACTGTGTGCGAACCAATATAACCAATTCCGCCTGTAACTAAAATATTCATATAAAATTGTATTTGTTAAATTTAAAAATGACCCCTGACAGGGTTTAAAACCCTGTCAGGGGTATGATTGTAAGTATTATTTCTTTAAAAACGGATGATAATCACCTGTTAAACCAACTGCTTCTTTGTGTCTGATATCATGGACAATCTGAATTGAATTACGGGCTTCTGACAAACCAAACCCGTTGCCAGCAAGTATCTGCTGATACGATTGGGTATGTAAATCAGTAAATCCACCACTGAATTCTATTTCTTGATTTTCAACCGTAATAGAACGATAAGTTCTTTGTCCTGTAGCCTTAATATTTTCAGGAATATCATCATAATCGATACTCAAAAACCAACGAACTCTGGCTTTTTCGAGTTGCATAAAACCACCAGCTCTTGATGTTTCGTAGCAATGAACGATGTTTTCTTTAATGCCACCAAAAATCCAGGTAAGCATATCAAAAAAATGCACACCTATATTGGTAGCAATTCCACCCGATTTGCTGGTATCGCCTTTCCAAGAATAATGATACCAACCACCTCGACTGGTAATATAAGCCAGATTTACATCATATATTTTGCCCGATTTGTCGGCATCAATTTTTTCTTTCAAAGCTATTAATGAAGGATGTAAACGCAGTTGCAGAATATTAAAAATTCTTTTTCCACTTTCTTTTTCCATGGTTTCAAGGCTATCAATATTCCAAGGGTTTAAAACCAGAGGTTTTTCACAGATAGCATGAGCATCGTTTCTAAGTCCCAAACGGATATGCGAATCATGCAAATAGTTTGGCGAACAAATGCTAACATAATCAATTTTCTTGTCGCCTTTTCTTCTTAATTTATCCAGATGACGATCGAAACGTTCGGCTTCCAGAAAGAAATCTGCATTCGGAAAATAACTATCGATAATGCCCACACTATCGAATTTGTCGAGTGCAGCCACCAAATTATTTCCTGTATCTTTAATGGCTTTCATATGGCGTGGAGCAATATAACCCGCAGCGCCAATTAAACCAAAATTTATTATCTTATTCATTTTACTAAAACCATTTGCAAATTTAAAATTACTGATTTGCTTAACTTTAAATTGCTGATTAAATTAATCTATTTTACTAACATTCCCGTTTTCCAGCTTATATTTTTCATTGCTTTCAGGACATACTGCAAAACCATTTTCGTCAAATTTTAGTTTCTGACCGTATTCGCTCATCCAACCCATTTGTCGGGCAGGATTTCCAACAATCAAAGCATAAGCAGGTACCGTCTTTGTTACTACAGCACCAGCACCAATAAAAGCAAACTCACCAATATCATGACCACAAACAATGGTTGCATTAGCACCAATACTTGCCCCTTTTTTTACTAAAGTTCGAGCATATTCGCTTTTGCGGTTTACAGCACTTCTGGGATTTATTACATTTGTAAACACCATTGAAGGTCCCAAAAATACATCATCTTCGCAAATTACGCCAGTGTATATTGATACATTATTTTGTACTTTCACATTGCGCCCCAATATCACTTCAGGCGAAACTACCACATTTTGTCCGAAGTTACAATTTTCACCAATTGTGCAGTTTGACATAATATGCGTAAAATGCCATATTTTAGTGCCTTTTCCTATTTTACAACCTTCATCAACAATGGCTGTTTCGTGGGCAAAATATTCTTTTTCCATACTTAAAATTATAAAGTACAAAGGTGTAAAAATCCCAATTATTAATCAGTATTTTTACACCTTTTAACAAAGTTTCTTATTGATTTACAAATTCTAAAAAGCTATCGGTTATATACTTTAGTTGTTCATCATCCAATTCAGAATGCATAGGAAGTGAAATTACAGAAGCACATAACTCTTCAGTTACAGGAAAATCACCAGCATTGTAGCGTGTATCAACATAAGCTTTTTGCAAATGTAAAGGCACTGGATAATAAATCATTGCTGGAATCTCTTTTGCTGTCATATGGTTAATCAAAGCTGTTCTGTCCACATTATTCAAAACCAAAGTATATTGATGGAAAACATGGGTTGAGTTTTTGGCAGTTACAGGTGTTTTTATTTTTGGATGATTAGCAAATGCTGTATTGTAATAATTTGCAGCATAATTTCTGGCTTTTGCATAATCGTCAAGATGTTGAAGTTTTACTTTCAGAATTGCAGCTTGTATGCTGTCCAATCTTGAGTTAACACCAATAAAATCGTGATAATAACGAACCACCATCCCATGATTTGCCACAACTTTCATTTGTTTGTCAAGATCATCATCATTGGTAAAAATAGCTCCACCATCACCATAGCAACCTAAGTTTTTAGAAGGGAAAAAAGAAGTACAACCAATATGGCCAATGGTTCCTGCTTTCTTTTTAGTACCATTTTTAAAAATATAATCAGCACCAATTGCCTGACAAGTATCTTCAATTACATACAAATTGTGCTCTTTAGCAATTTCCATGATAGCTTCCATATCAGCACATTGTCCAAATAAATGAACAGGAACAATGGCTTTGGTTTTTGGAGTAATGGCTTTTTTCAACGATTCAATAGAAATATTGAAAGTGTCAGGGTCAACGTCAACTAAAACAGGTGTAAAACCTAATAAAGCAATAACTTCTGCAGTAGCAATAAATGTAAAAGATACAGTAATAACTTCATCACCAGGTTTTAAACCTAAAGCCATCATAGCAATTTGTAGAGCATCAGTACCATTAGCACAAGGAATAACATGTTTAGCACCTAAGTACTTTTCCATATCAGCTTGAAAACCTTGAACAGCTGGTCCGTTTATAAATGCACAATTATCTATAACTTCCTGAATTCCTTTATCAACTTCGGGTTTAATTTTTTCGTATTGACTTTTTAAGTCAACCATTTGTATTTTTCTCATTTGTATATATTTATTTTATTTATTAAAAAAGAAATACCTTAATATATGAAAATATCTTAATGCAAAAATAATTATTATTTTAAAGTATTTGGTAAAAATAAACTAAAAACTGCTAAATTTATTATATTTAATGTAATGAAATATGTAATTTTGCGTTATCGTTCAAAAAAGCATTCATGAATAAACACTACTTACTTCTGGCAATAATATCCATTTCATTATTTTTCAGCTCAATAGAAACAAAAGCTCAAATCAGATTAAAAGACTCAGCAGCTTTTACCACATTAATTACCGCAAATTATTCATTCCAATTTCCTGGTGGAGATTTAAAAAATCGCTATGGAAATAACTCAACTATTGGATCTTCTCTGCTTTTTAAAACAAAAAAAGGATGGATATTTGGTGCCGATTTTAATTATATTTTTGGTAATGAAGTAAAAATTTATGATCAAATAATAAAAAACTTAGCAACTTCAGATGGATTTGTAATTACACGCGAAGGAATATATGGCGATACCAAAATGTTTGAACGCGGATTTTATACTTCTGTAAAATTTGGCAAAATGATGAACGTATTTAATTCCAGCCCTAACTCTGGTTTAGTGATTATTGGGAGTGTTGGATTATTGCAACACAGTATCCGTATTGAGGTTGATAATAATTCAGCACCACAATTATTTGGAGATTATGCTAAAGGATACGATAGGCTATCTAACGGCTTAGCAATTAGTCAGTTTATTGGATATATGCATTTGAGCGACAAACAGCTTACCAATTTTTTTGCAGGATTTGAATTTATACAAGGTTGGACAAAATCTTTGAGAGATTATAATTTTGACACCATGTCGATTGATAAATCTCAAAAATTTGATACGTTTTGGGGTTTTAAAATCGGATGGATTTTCCCTATTTATCAAAGAGCTCCTGAAACATATTATTACAATTAATGCGACTTATTTATAATTTTGGGATTTGGCTTTACTATATTGGAGCTACAATTTTTTCTTTGTTCAATAAAAAAGCAAAAAAATGGCTAAAAGGTCAGAATGAAGCTTTCAATTATTTTGAAACATCAAACATAAGAAATAAAAAAATAGCTTGGTTTCATGCTGCATCTTTAGGCGAATTTGAGCAAGGAAGACCAGTTATTGAACTATTCAAACAACAGCACCCTGAATTTAAAATATTATTAACCTTCTTTTCTCCATCAGGTTATGAAGTTAGAAAAAACTATGAATCTGCTGATTATATTTTTTACTTGCCTATAGATACCTATTTTAATGCCAAAAAATTTATCAATATTGTAAACCCCGAAATTGTTTTTTTTATAAAATACGAATTTTGGTTTAATTATCTTAAATTATTGTCAGACCGAAAAATACCAATATATTTAATTTCGGGGATTTTTAGAAAAAACCAACATTTTTTCAAGTTTTATGGTTTTTGGTTTAGGAAACAATTAAAACATTTTACTTATTTCTTTCTTCAAAATCAAGAATCAAAAGAATTATTAAACAGTATAGGTTATAAGAATTTAATCATTGCAGGTGATACCCGTTTTGATAGGGTTTATCAAATAGCTCAAAATCCCAAATCATTTCCATTGATAGAAAAATTTAAAGCCGATTTACTTTTGGTTTTAATTGGAAGCAGTTGGGAAGCAGATGAAGCAAATTTGCTTGACTTTGTAATTAATAATGTAGATAGAATAAAATTTATTTTTGCACCCCATGAAGTACATCACGAAAGAATTGATAATTTAATAAAAGCATTACCTGATAAAACCATTTTGTTTTCAGAAATCAATGAAAGCAATTACAATCAAAGTAATATATTAATAATAAACAATATAGGGATTTTGTCTCATTTATATCAATATGCTGACATTGCTTATATTGGTGGTGGTTTTGGAAAAGGAATACACAATATTCTTGAGGCTGCTTGTTTTGGAGTACCAACAATATTTGGACCCAATTATCAAAGATTTGCTGAAGCAAAAGAGCTTATTTTACTACAAGGTAGTTTTTGTATAAATAGCAAAAAAGAATTTAATTTGTGTTTAAATCATTTATTATCAAGAACAAATGATTTAGTAAAAGCCAAAAACACATGTACAAATTATATAAATACAAAAAGAGGAGCAAGTAGATTAATTACTGAGAGTATAGATAATGAGCTAAATAAGAAAAAAAATGAATGAATTTATAAAAAATGAATTTATTTTTTTGCAGTTTCAAAAAAAGTTGTAATTTTGCAATCTCAATTCGGATGGCGTCGTAGCTCAGTTGGTAGAGCAGAGGACTGAAAATCCTTGTGTCACTGGTTCAATTCCAGTCGATGCCACCAAAAAAAAGGTTGGATTTATCCAGCCTTTTTTTATTTATTTACGGTTATATCTTGTAATAACAATATATTAACATTTATTTTTGAAACAGATGTACACATTATGAATTAAAGTACTAATTTAGTACAGTTTTTATAATGCTTCTAAAAAAACAAAAAACTTAATAGAATGAGTGCTTTTAAAATTTTCATAGTTGAAGATGATGAGGTTTTTGCAAAAATACTTAAACATCATTTATCATTAAATCCTGATTATGAAGTAGAAGTTTTTACCAATGGTAAAAGTTTTTTGAAAAATTTATATAAAAATCCATCAGCCATAACTCTAGATTTCTACCTTCCAGATATGTCAGGGATGGAAATTTTAAATAAAGTTAAAGAATTTAATCCCGATTTGCCAGTTGTAATCGTATCAGGGCAACAAGATATCTCAACTGCTATAGAACTTTTGAAAAAAGGAATTTATGATTATGTTTTAAAAGATAATGATACCAAAACACGATTGTGGAATATCATGAAGAACATCAGAGAAAATCTGATTTTAAAACAGAAGATTACAATACTTGAACAGGAAATAGAAAAAAAATACGAATCAAATAATTTAATTAAAGGCAATAGTCTTCCCATACTCAAGATTTTCAATTTGATAGAGCGAGCTGCCAAAACCAATATTTCAGTTTCGATAACAGGAGAAACCGGAACGGGTAAGGAGTTGGTTGCCAAGTCAATTCACTTTAACTCGACAAGAAGCAAAATGCCATTTGTTGCAGTTAATGTTTCTGCAATACCACGTGATTTGATTGAAAGCGAAATGTTTGGCTATGAAAAAGGTGCCTTTACCGGAGCAAATGCACGTAGAATTGGCAAGTTTGAGGAAGCTAATAAAGGAACCATATTTTTGGACGAGGTTGGTGATATGGACTTGAATATGCAAGCCAAATTACTTAGGGTTATTCAGGAAGAAGAAGTTACACGCATTGGCGGAAATGGAAATATCAGCCTTGATGTACGAATAATAGTAGCTACTCATAAGAACTTGAAAGAAGAAGTTCAAAAAGGCAATTTCAGAGAAGATTTGTATTATAGGCTTTTGGGAATGCCAATAGAATTACCTCCTTTAAGAGATAGAGGAAATGACATTTTAGTTTTAGCCAAATTTTTTGTTGATGAATTTTGCGCAAAAAACAAGATGAACAAACTCAAAATTAGCCTTGAAGCACAAGAAAAACTAAAAAAATATTATTTCCCGGGTAACGTAAGAGAATTAAAAGCTATTATGGAATTGGCAGCAGTAATGGCAGACAATGAACAAATTACCGACAGCAACATTAATTTCAGCAGCACCAATAAATTAGATAATTTTTTGGCCGAAGAAACTACTTTGGAAGAGTATAACAAAATAATTATCAAATATTTTTTAGAAAAATACAATAACAAAGTAAGGTTGGTAGCCAAAAAACTAGATATTGGCAAAACAACCATTTACCGTATGCTAAAAGATGAAGGATTAATAGCTGATAATTAACTTATTGTTTTCATCAAATAATAAAGTAATATCTACTTTGTTTTTTAAATGATACGAATTGATCCCCAGTTTTTGAGCAGCTTCAATATGTTGTATAGAATCATCAATAAACAATGTTTCTTCAGCATTTAATGATTCTTGTTTCAACACAAATTCAAAAATTTCTGCATCTGGTTTTCGCATACCCATTTCAAACGAAAAGTATGCTTTTAAAAAAACATCATCAAAACTATTAATACCGAAATTTTGCAATTGCTTAATATATAAATCATAATGAATAGTATTGGTATTACTTAGCAAAAAACAATTATAGTTATTCCTTATTTTCAAAATCAAATCAATTCTTTGTTTAGGCAAATCAAGAATAATTTTATTCCAAGCATAATCAATCTTTTCATCACTCAAATCCAAACCAGAAGCCAATCTTATTCCATCTCTAAATTGCTCAGGAGAAATTAAACCTTTTTCTAAGTTATCAAACAAATGGATTTGAGAAGCCTGCGAATAAGCCGTATCAAAATTATTCATGCCAATTTCTTTAAAGGCATCTATTGTAAGTTGATAATCAATATTAAGGATAACGCCTCCAAAATCGAAAATAATATTCTTTGTTTTTTTTTGCATTTTTATAAATTAAAATTTGGTAATTATAGTGATTTTTGTAACTTTGCAAACTCAAAAAAATAGCTAATGCTATTGGTCCTATAGCTCAGTTGGTTAGAGCAACTGACTCATAATCAGTAGGCCCCTGGTTCAAGTCCAGGTGGGACCACAACACAAAACCTTGCAAAATATTCATTTGCAAGGTTTTTTATTTAATTGTACTTCATTATTTTTACATATATTCATAAAAAGAAAATTTATATTATGCAAATTTATGGATTTTTCTTATAAAAATCGTATTTTCTCGACTTTTTCATGTAAAATACGCTCTTGTATTTGAATATTACACTCAATAAATCAGGTTTTTAATAGTTTTATCTAGATTTAAAACGAATTTGTAAAATAATCTTTCCTTTAACTTATTCTTCCACATAATTTCTATTTATTTATCAATATCCTTTTTGGTTAAACGATTGAATATACTAATTTTTCCCAACAGTAATAGGGTTTGTAGCTAGTATATCCAAATAGGAGTCTGTATGTTTATAATTGATTTTTCAGTAGATGGTGGAAATATGGTATATATATAAAACAAAACAATATTGCATCCACAATCAACGTTATTACCCAAAACCTAGCTTATTACAACAAATTTACTTTTTGGAGTTAAACAACAAATTTACGTATTATGAGAAAAGTAATTATTGGGGTAATTATGCTATGTATTTTACATATCCCCGCAGAAACACAAAATCCGTTTTCAACAGAAAGCGTCTTTGGCAATCCACAAACATTTGTTAAACCAGTTCCGCTAACCAGTGTAAGAGAGGCTGATATGGTATGGTCGATGAGGGTTTGGCGCGTAATTAATTTTAAAGAAAAAAGAAATCTGCCGTTTTATTATCCTATAGAAGCTACCGACGGTAGATGGAGTTTTATGCAAATGATTTTAAAGGGTATGGAGTATAATCTCATCACTCCCTATCAGGACGAAGAATTTTTGAAACCTATTGATTTCAAACAATTAATGGCTAGTTTTGAGGTTACTGACACTTTCGAAGTAATTGATCTTGACTCTGGACTTCCTATTCAAAAAGCAATAACCAAAAAGTTAAACCCCGAAGATATTTATCAAATCAGGATAAAAGAAGATTGGTATATCGACAAACAAAAATCTTGTTTGGAAGTCAGAATTTTGGGTATTTGTCCTGTACTGTTGGTTAAAGATGACAACGATAATGTAAAAGGGAATTTGCCTATGTTTTGGATAAATTTCGAACAAGCACGACTGCTTTTTGCCAATGTAAAAACTTTTAATCCATTTAACGATGCTACCAAACTAAGTTATGATGATATTTTTATGAAAAGATATTTTAGTAGCTATATCATCAAAAAATCTAACGTTTACAATCGCTATATTTCTGAATACAAGACAGGTATAGATGCTATGCTCGAAAGCGAACAAATTAAAGACGAGATCTTTAATACCGAACTCGATTTGTGGGAAAACTAAAAAAGGGTATCATTTTTCGATTTGTAATAATTTGCAATTTTCAGATAAGCAAGTGTTAGCAGTGATGCAAGCAGCGTAATTGAAAAAAACCACAAAATACTTTCAAGTTTGTCTTGTGTTTGATACAAAGCTGTTGCCAGATTTCCGATAATCAGCCATTGAAATACATAAATAGAAGTAACATTTTTGCCTGTCCAGCTAATGTATTCTATAATAATGGAATTTTGCAACAGCTTTGCTATATGATGTATCAGAAATAAATATACTATCATAAACCCAATAGTCCATCCAAAAAATCTGTAATCGTGATGATAATATAAAGGCAAACTATTGGCAATTTCAAAAGCAAATTTGCTAAAAACAACAACAGAAACTGCAATTAACCCTATTATTAACAGATAAATAGAATTATATTTCGAAATTAACATATTGAAACGAGAATAAAAAAGTTTGAATACATAACCTGAAATTACATACGCAAACCAAGGGAAAAGCGGAAAGTATGAATGTGCAAAATTACCGGCTATAAATCCTGACAAATATTTCAAAGAAGGATTTTCAAAACTTATCAAACTATTTAACCCAACAACCAAAAACATAAATATTAAATACAAAAGCAAATTATCTTTAGAAATCAATCTCAGCAAAGCTATCAGAATAATGCTTAAGCCTGCAAGTGTTAATATATCAGCACCAAAAACATAAAACCAAGGATCTAATTGATATTTTTCATAAAAAATGGTAATAAAAAGATGGGTAGAACGAAAAATATTCAATAGAATTCCGCCTGTAAACAGCAAAAAACCTCTTTTCAATAATTCTTGTGTATTTGATTTGGAAACAGCCAGAAAATAACCCATAACAGCCAAAAAAACCGGAGCACAAAATGGACCGCCCAGAAAATAGAATACCTTGCCAAAAGTACTTGTATTAGCCGATTCGTCGGCAAATTGCTCCATAATATGAACCATTATCATAAACAAAACTGCCAATCCTTTTAAAATATCTGCGGTTTTTAATCTTTGTACGGTTTTGCTTTCCATTTTCTTATAATTAATAATTACTGAAAAACAAAAATAGTAAAAATATTTAATTATCAATCAGTTTTATCCAATTTCCAAAAAAAACCTTGCTATGATTTTCCCAATTGTTTATAGGTTTATTCACATCAAAGTATTTTGGTATAATATTTAATCCCTTAGCTTGGTCTCTCTGGTATTCAAACATAATTCTATCAGTTTCATACTCTGGATGGCCAAGATGGGCAACAAATCTATGATCCGTTGATTCAAAAATAAAACTTCCGGCTTCAGCAGATTTACACAAAACATTTATCAATCCATTTTCTTCAGCTTCTGACAGTTGACTTTCGACTAAACCCGCATATCTGCTTTGTGGACAATTAAAGTTAAGATTTTCTGCTTTCAGCCAAAAATTTCCCAAACTATATTCAGCAGGGAAAACTCCCGATATTTTATTTCTAAAAATCTGATTCTTAATTCCCAAAAAATGTCCGATAAAAATACCTCCCCAACAAATTCCCAAAGTAGATTTTATATTCAGATTTGCGTAATTCATAATTTCAATCAATTCATCATAATAGCTAATTGTGGCAAAATCCAGCAATTCAACAGGAGCACCGGTAATAATCAATCCATCAAGTTCTTTATGTTTTATTAATTCTTCAAAAGTGTGATAAAATGTATTTAAATGCAATTTATCAGAACTCTTATAAAGATGAGTTTTAAGCTTTATAAACACAATTTCAATAAATTGCGGTAAATCAACCAATTGCTTTAGCAATAATTCTTCGTATTTCTCAGCTTCGGGCATAATATTTACAATTGCCAACTTTATCGTATTCTTATGTAACGAATCTGAATTCAGGGAAATACGATTTTCAGCCATTTTGTTTTGCAAAAAAGCAGTCAACGGATAATTAACGGGTAAAAGAAGTGGCATAAAAAAATTTTTCTGCAAAATTAAAAAATCATATGGCATTGGTGTTTTTTTGCAAATTTTTTGTGAATTTTTATTTCAAATTCATTTATTTGCAAAAAAAATAGTAGCTTTGACCCAAATTTAATAATTAGCATAATGTTACGATTGAAATTCTATTTTTTATTGTCGTTTATTGTAGTTTTTCTGTTACAAAACGCAAAAGCACAAATAGTTAATGCAAAAGCAGAAGATTTTAAAGAAATTACACGCCGTCCATTAATTGTACAATTGGTTACTGAAGATGCCTATTTGGTTGAAGACCTTGAAAAAAGCATTTCGAAAACTAGTAATGCCAAACGAAAAGCCGAGCTTGAAGCCGAATTGAACGCATACAGAGAATTTGTTTCGAGCTATAATAAACTTATACAAGAAGTAATTAAGAAAACATGGCAATTTAACAAAGAAACCCCGATTGAATACAAAACTTTTTCGGAAGTACAAGACTTAAGAAGAGTTAATCCACGCAATTACACCATTTTGCAGTTTGTACAAACCAAATTGTGGGTAACAAACGAATATGGTAAAGAATGTTTTACAGCCAAAACCATTCCTACATTGGTTTATTCTCGCATGGAAAAAGCTGAACCTTACGACAATAAATTTAACGAAAAGATAGATTACAGCATTTATTTACCCTATATCAATTCAAGAAAAGGTCAGGAATTATTTGATAGTGATTTGTTGATAATTATCAAGCTTTTACATAATCATATTAAAGAAATCCAGACTTATGACAAAAAGAATTTTACTTTGCACGATTTTGCAAAAGATCAGGATGAAGAATTTTGCGACAAGCTTAAAGGACAAACATTGTTATTGGACGAAAAACATTTGGATACAAAAACGCAAAAGCAGGATATCATTAAATCTTATTCGGGCAATTTGAATGTAATTACAACCGAAGAAATATTAAAATCTTTAAGTCAGGAAGAAGATGTTCCGGTAAGTATCATTTTACCTTATTCAATAAAACATGATAAATCAGGTGTTCCCGGACTGGAAAGTTCTGAGAGATTGATGTATATTAAATGTTTTATTAATGCACGTTCGGCTAATTTTTATTCTTGTTATGGTTCAAAAACGGTTGATAATTGGGAACCCTATTTCAAAACGCAGGAATTTAAGAAAATTGAGAAATGTAAATAAGTATCAATTTATCCATTTATCAGATTATCAAAATCGAGATTGATTGGATATAATGCAACAATTTTATTTGTATCAATTATCTGAACATCATATATCTTATTTGCTTCGGAGCTATACCAGATTTCGCAAAAGAAATCACTTAACTGAAAAAGTTTTATCGTAAAACCATCAAAATGGCGAAGATTGATTTCTTCGCCATTTTCAAATATTTCTGCCAGTTTATTTTGCAGACTTAATCTTTCAAAATCTGATTGATGCATTATTTTTCGGTATAATTCAAAAAAACAGGTTTTATAGTAAGCATCAAATAAGCAAATTGAGCAAACTTACTATCCCCTTTTGCAAATCCATGAATATTTTCCATAGTTTCGGATGGCAAATACACACTATAACCCAAGTTGAAATTAATAATCTTGTTTGGTTTGTATGAATACAACAAATCAAGCTCCGAACCCAATGCCTTATCATATTTTATACTGGCTTTTTTGGCTTGTAAAAAATATGGTTTATCCAGACTAAAAATATGGTAAGTAGCTTCCAGACTGTGTTTTTCGTTAAAAATCAGATTGGCTTTAAAATAAATATCATTTATACCCGCACCTTTGGTAATATCGGAAGAATTTCCGCTAAAGTAATCCATATAACCCAAAAAAGTATGCCCCGAACCATATAACTTATCAAAAGTTGTAGATTTTGTTTTTGCTTTGGTAGTATCAGAAAAATCAGTGCCCGAATAGTGATCAAAACCTGCTCCTAATTCTAAGCTTTTATGAACTTTATACATTGCTTTTGCTGAATAAAAAACTGCATCAACATCTTTATTGTTGGCAAGTTTGCCTGTTTGATAATAAAAAGAAGAATTTAAACTTAAATTACCTTTTTTATAATTTACATATGGACCAACAGTGTATCTTGTTTTGTAATTCTTTATTGTTGATGGTGTTTGATATACATCAGCAATACCCAATAAAGATGTTTCGAGAGATTTATCAAAAAACCTTTTGTTTAACCATAAAAAAGACATGTATTTATAATTTGAAACCGCATATTCTGTAAGAAAATTCTGATATCCGGCAGGATTATTCAAAGCCATTCCAAAATCAGCTTTTAAAACATTTTTCTCATTATTAAATTGCAATATTGCAATATCATGAACTGCATTTTGATCTCTCCAGTTAATAGTTGACAACAATCTTTCATCATCATATTTTAATGTTTGTCTTCCAAGCTTAATTGCCAAATCTTTACAAAATGCATATTTTAACCAAGCTTCATGTACGCCAACAGAATTATTGTTAGCAGTAGAAGCATCCTGCCCCCAAACTCTAATATCCTGCAATGAAAAACCAATACTGATATTGTCTTTTGCATAATCAAAGTTCAATCTGCTACGCTGTATTACAATGCCATAAGGAAATTTGGTGTCATTTCTTAATTCTCTATAACCATCCATTAACATAGCTTTTGGTCGAAATTCGCCCGAAATAACAAATTGAGACTGAATATTTTGACTACAAAAAAATGAAAATAAAACTAATACTAAAATTTTGTTTAACTTGTACATAATGTTGTTTTGTTTATAATAACAAGCAAAATTAAAATTTTATTTTTAGAATCAGGCAATTTAAGTACTTATTTTACCTAAAATAGATATATAAATCATAAAATCTGATAATTATAATAATTTTCAGGAAAAATTAGTTTAATTCTAAGAAAAAAACTACTTTTACCTGATAATTTTTTTAATCAATGGACATTAAAATATATTTAGAACCAATTGGTTTCGAGTTTGATGATTTAGATTTTGCTGATTTAAGAGAAAGAATTGCACATAAAATAAGTGCATTTTATAAAAATTCCAGTTGCCCAGAAATAGAGGGAAACAATCTGGCAATTATCGGAGTAAAAGAAGACAGAAAATCTGTAAATAATTTTGGTTGTGAAACAGGACCTGATGAAATAAGAAAAAAATTGTATAAATTATTTCCATCAAAGTTGAATATGAACCTTGTTGATTTGGGAAATATCAAAAGAGGTCATTCTGCTGAAGATACTTATTTTGCATTAAGCGAGGTTTGTGCCGAATTAATTAAAAATGATATTATACCGATAATAATAGGTGGTAGTCAGGATTTAACTTTTGCAAACTACAGAGCCTACGAAAAACTTGGTCAAATAATCAATGTTTTTGCTGTTGACAGCAGTTTTGATCTGGGAGATGCCGATTCAGATATTGATTCACAAACTTTTCTGAGTAAAATTATATTACATCAACCAAATTTTCTTTTCAATTATACAAATATTGGATATCAAACCTATTTTGTTGATCAGGAAGCAATTGCATTGATGGAAAAACTCTATTTTGATGCTTACAGATTGGGAGCCATAAAAAAAGATATGGAAATAGTTGAACCTTTGGTTAGAAATGCTGATATGATTTCGATTGATATATCAGCCGTTAGACAGGCCGATGCTCCTGGTAATGCGAATGCTTCGCCCAATGGATTTAATGGTGAGGAAATTTGTCAGATAAGTCGTTATGCAGGTTTGAGCGACAAATTAACTTCAATTGGGTTTTATGAGTGCAATCCGGTGTTTGATAATAATGGGCAAACTTCGCATTTGGTTGCTCAAATGATTTGGTATTTTATTGAAGGATATTATAATCGCAAACATGATTACCCATATAAAGACAAAGAAAATTACAAAAAATACTACGTTTCAATAAAAGACAATTCACACGAAATTATATTTTATAAGAGCAAAAAAAGCGACAGATGGTGGATGGAAGTTCCATGTCCGAAGGATATGAAAATAAAATTTGAACGCCATTATCTAGTTCCTTGTAGCTATAGCGATTATGAAACTGCATTGAACGATGACATTCCTGATCGCTGGTGGCAGGTTTATAAAAAACTGATGTAAGCTTAAAATCTTCTGATAATCATATTTAACGGGACTTCTAAAAATTGCTTTTTCTTCGTTAAACTTCAATTTTCAGGATCCCTCTAAAACAAAATCATTCTATACTTTGATTTTAGTATAAACCTTAATTTCGCAATTAAAAAGTTTATTGCCCGCGAATTACGCGAATTACACGAATATTTATAAAAAAAATAAATAATAACAATAATCCATAACTATCATATAATAAAACACTAAAAAAAATCCTTGCGGATTTTAGTATAAAAAAGAATTAATTAAAAGAGGGCTTATTTCTGAAAATTTCCTACTTTTGTCAGTCGAAAAAAACAAATTATAATTATCATAAAACACACAAAAATGAGTGAAGATTTTTTTCAGGGATATAAAGGTGGAGCCTTAGAAATGCTCAAAAAGTATAATGTAAGAGTATGGGGACAGGCAGAGGTACAAACCACACGCGGCATTTTTCAGGGCACCGTTTTGCCACGTTCAGAAAACGATGACGACCAGCATATCGTAATGAAAATCATTACCGGTTACAATATAGGTATTGATATTGCAAATATCACCAATATGAATGAAACCGGCTATAAAAAAGCCAATTACAAAATTCCTGAAAAAGAATTTCCTTATACTGATGGATTTCCTAAGGTAAAACTAATAGGTACCGGCGGAACCATTGCTTCACGTTTGGATTATCGTACCGGTGCTGTAATTCCGGCATTTTCGCCTGGCGAACTTTATGGTGCAGTTCCTGAATTGGCTGATATTTGTAATTTAACAACTGAAAAAGTATTTGCTGTTTTCAGCGAAAACATGGGTCCTGATCAATATAAAAAATTAGCAGTTGCAATTGGTAAAGAAATTGAAAATGGCATTGATGGAATTATTATTGGGCATGGAACTGATACCTTAAGCCATACTGCCGCAGCGCTTACTTTTATGGTTCAGAATTCACCCGTTCCCATCGTTTTGGTGGGTTCACAACGTTCATCAGACCGACCAAGTTCCGATGCAGCTCTCAATCTGATGCATGCAGCTACTGCCGCTGCCCACGGAAACATTGCCGAAGTTATGGTTTGTATGTTTGGTCCTACTTCTGATGAATATGGTTTATTACATCGCGGAACCCGGGTTCGTAAAATGCACTCTTCGTATCGTTCTACTTTCAGAACATTGGGCGATGTGCCTCTTGCAACGGTTACCCGCAAAGGTGTAAAAGCAATAAAACCAGAATACAATCATCGTCGCAAAGACCGCAATGTTACCATTCTTCCATATTTTGAAGAAAAAGTAGCTATCATCTATTATTATCCCAATATGCAGCCCGATATGATTGACTCATTGGTTGAAAATGGATATAAAGGAATTATTATAGCCGGTACTGGTTTAGGACATGTGAATAAACCATTGTATCCTGCAATTGAAAGAGCTACTGCAAAAGGGGTACATATGTTTATGTGTGTTCAAACATTGTGGGGCTATGCGCATATGTTTGTTTACGATACCGGACGTGATTTGATGGCAAAAGGAATAGTTCCGGCTATGAATATGTTGCCCGAAACTGCTTATATTAAGTTAGGCTGGGTTTTAGGACAAACTACCGATCCTGAAAAAGTACGCGAAATGATGCTTACTCCTATCAACGACGAAATTACAAAACGCGAACCTTATAATGGCTATCTGGTTTATCAGGGAGGCGTAAAAGAGGTGGAAGACTTTATTAAAAAAGTACATAAATAAAAAAGGAAAAACCCGGCAAAATTTGTCGGGTTTTTTTTTATAATTATTGCAAACAATGCTTTGTATTCAGCATTATACCGAAATAAAGTATGCAATAGTCCAATTCGTTTTGGTTTTATTTCTCAAATATTTGATAAAAAATATAATTGAGAGAACCCATTAATACCGCATCCGAAAAATTTGAAACACCATAAGGATTTAATGGATTATAATCGTATTTATCAAAGCTCTTGTAATACGGATATTTCTCTATTTGGCGAAGAGGATAATGATAATAAAAATCGTTTGCAATTAAAGAGTATTTATTTAGAAAACTATTTTGATTTAACACCTTATTGTAAGCTTTTATATTAAAGTAAAAATACCTGCGATATTCCGAAATTGAATAAGAACTTGCATCAGGAAAACTTATTTTTGTGGTTTTTACTTTATCAAATTTGAGCAAAAGCAAAGCTTTATTATTATGAAACAATGTATCACTTGCAGCTTGCGAATAAGCCGTAAGATTAAATACAAAAAATGATATCAGTATAATAATTGTCTTCATTTTTTTATGCTGTATTAATTTCTGATTTGATGTTATCATAATTACAACAAACACTTTTACAAACTTGCTTTTTTACAAATTAACTAAAAAGAATCATTTATTGTAGCACTTTAAAATACATTATCAAATTTTAAATTTTATTTTTTTGTAACGCGGATAACGCAGATCCCTTTGGGAAACGCTGATTAAAGCGCCTGACTGCCGACAGGCAAGTGTAAAATCAGCGTTTACGGAACGTATCTGCGTAATCAGCGTGCTGATGTTTTTTAACATATAAATTCAAAGTTTAAAATATGCGTATATACATCTTATTACTTAATTGATGAATTTTGCAAAAAATTATTATTTATATTTATCTAAAACAAATCGGAATGAGACCCCAATCGGATTAAATCTATTGTCTTTTCTT
>CAZWRD010000052.1:0-18557 GCA_964636105.1 uncultured Bacteroides sp. | reverse complement strand
ACTCGGCATGCTTACAATCCCACTTTCTTGCTGTCAAAACCGGTCAGCCCCATGAGAATGATTTGCAAAGATACACATTTATTGTGCATTTTGCATAATAATACCCATAAAAAAAGCAGGTTAAAAACCTGCTTTAATTTTTTTTAGTATCTGCTTCCGCCTGATCTACCACCACGGTCGTTTCCACCACCACGGTTGTAGCCGCCACCGCTACCGCCTTTGTTGAAACCACCACGGTTGAAACCGCCGCCGCCTCCACCGCGATTTGCAGATGGTGCTTTAGGTTTTGCAACGTTAACTGTTAATACTTTGCCATCAAGTTCAGCTTTGTTTAACTGGTTGATTGCTTCTTCACCTTCAGCATCATTTGGCATTTCAACAAATGCAAAACCTCTTGATTTTCCGGTTTCGTGATCAGTAATAACTTTTGCAGATTCTACTGTACCATACTCTTGAAAGATTTCTTTTAAATCTTCGCTTTGAATCTTATAACTCAGATTCGCTACATAAATGTTCATATAAAATAAAATTAAAAATAAATAAAGGGTTAGCGTAGCGAATAAAATGTATAGAATAAAAACTTAAAATACGCAATTTAAAAAAACTAAACTAAATCCTGTTTTAAAACGGATACAAAAGTAATATAAATTTTAGTAAATCAATGCATTTTTGAAAAAAATAATCATTTTTTATATCTTTTTTTTCAAAATAATTTTAAAAGATAAAATTTTTCTGTTTTATTTCTGTTTATTTTGTTGCCGCAGCTATACTTACTATGCTGATTCTTACATCTTTTATATTCTTAAGCATATTTGCACAGGCTTCTATAGTTGCTCCAGTTGTTATTACATCATCGATTAATAAAATATGCTTATTTTCTAATAAATCAGTATTTTGCAGGTCAAATATTTCTTTTACATTTTCCCATCGCTTAAATCTTGATTTTTTTGTTTGCGTTTCGCTTGCATAAGTTCTTATTAAACTTGTAATATCCATCGGAATTTGCATACTTGTTGATAGCCCAATTCCGAACATCTCACTTTGATTGTATCCACGTTTTTTCTCTTTTTTCGGATGTAGCGGAACTGGTATAATAACATCAATATTCTGAAAAAATTCGGATTTAAGTAATTCTTTTCCGTATAATTCACCAATAAATATTCCGATTTCTTTTTTACCTTTATATTTTAATTGGTGTATTAGATGTTGAACTTTTCCTGCTTTTACAAAAAAATAAAAAGAAGCAGCTATTTCAATGTCTGATCTTCCCCAAAATATCTTACTAATCGGATTATCTTTTTCATAATGATAGTTGGTTTTCGGAAGATGAAACAAGCAGGAAGTACAAATAATATGTTCATTTCGGTACAATGCATTTTGGCATGCAACACAATTATTTGGATAAAAAAGTGAGATAAAGTCTTGAAAATAGTTCATTTAAAATAAATTTGAATTTTATTTTTCTAAGCCGTTTTAAAAAATTAATTTTGCAAAAAAAATTTAAGTAAAGTTACAATAAAATTCATTAAAAATAGTTATAAAAATAAAAATTTACAATGGCTGAAATTGCAAATAACGAAAAGAAATACAAAAGAATTATCGCAATATTATTGCTAATCATTGCTTTATTAATTGTTTGGGTTGTAGTTGAAAAAAGTAGAATTCACACAATTTATCTCGAAAAAGATGCTACTGTTGCTCATGGTACCGAATTGCAATCCGAATTGGATTCATTAATGAAAGAGCACAATAAAATTAAATCAGAATATGGAGAATTATCAACTCAACTCTCAGAAAAAGATAGTATTATATTAGCAAATGCTGGCGAAATTCAAAAATTAATTGCTACTCAAGGCGATTATAAAAAAACCAAACGTAAACTAGAGCTCTTAAGAGGTATTACTCAGGGTTATCTTTCACAAATTGATTCGTTATATAAAGTAAATCAGGCATTAACTGACGAAAATTATAAATATAAAAAAGAAATCGGTAAAGAGAAACAGATTAATTCGGAATTGACTAAAGACAGAGAAGCTCTTACCGAAAAAGTAAACTTAGGTTCGATGCTAAAAGCCTATAATGTAAAAGCTTCAACAGTTAAATTACGTTCGAGTGGTACTAAAGAAGTTGAAACCGATAAAGCAAAACGTATTGAAAGAGTTAATATTTGCTTTACTTTAAGTGAAAATAAAATAACCCAATCGGGCAAAAAAACAGTATATATCAGAATTGCTCGTCCTGATAACGTAATTGTAAGTGAAGGAAAAGAAGATGTTTATACTTTTGAATATCAAGGACAACGTATTCAATATTCTATGAAAAAGGAAATTAATTATGATAATAAAGCTCAAGAAGTTTGTTTGTCGTGGAATAAAAAAGATCCAAATTCACCAGCAATGGTTGGCAAATATAATGTAGCAATTTTTGTTGATGGTTACGAAATTGGTCAATCTCAGTTTGAATTGAAATAAATTGTTTTTCTTTTTTATCAAATAATCAAAAATAAAAAACTCTGGTGCAAACCAGAGTTTTTTTTTATTTGTAATGAATCGTTTTATGATTTAGCTATTTTAAATAGAATTATTTTAAAATAATCATTTTATAAAATAAGTACAAACCGAAAATTACTAGCAATATTCCTACTATATGATTTATCCACATTAATACTCTGTCATTGAGATAACTTTTAATACGATGTGAAATAAAACATTTAAGTAAGTCGGTTAAAAAAACAGTTAGTAAAGTTGCAGAAAAGAAAATAATTACAAGATTTATGTCAATTCCATCTTTAGTACCTAATTCAGATGTAACTACACCAACCCAAAAGATCCAGTAAAACCAAACAGATGGATTTGCCAGATTTAGAAAAAATCCTTTGAAAAAATAAGTAAGAAAACCAGGTTTTTTTACTTCAATACCACCATTTTCTGCCACGTGCCCTTTTCGGGTGAATGTATAAACTCCAAAAATTACAAGCATTAATCCTCCTGAATAACCTACAATTTTTTGATTTTCAGGAGCATTTAATATTTGAGAAGCACCTAAAAAAGAGAGAAAAACTAAAGCCAAATCACTAAAAAATATACCTAATGCGAGAAACATACCTGATTTGAAACCTCTTTGAATACTAGTTTGTACCAATGAAAAAAATGCTGGTCCTATTAAAACAGCTAATGTTAATCCAAGCAAAGTTCCTTTTATTATTGTATGAAGCATCAGAAAATCTAATTAATCGTTTTGTTTTTTATTGCTTAAATATTCTTCCCAACTCTTTAGTTTTTCATTTTTCAAAACCCGAGGAAATTTATTTTGACCACCTTCTTTCCCTTGCTGTTTCATCCAATCATAAAACAATTCGGGAGATAAAATTTCAACCACTACATCTTTTATGGCTGCAATTCTTTCTACCCGGTAATCATCGTTTAATTTTTTTAGATTCTGATCAATTTTTTCTTTTGCAATATTTGCATCTATTTGGTTATCTGTTCCTATAAACCATTTGTGTGCAAACATACTGCCATGTTTGATGCCAGCAACTGTAAATTCTTTTACTTCAATATTCATTTCATCACCAAACATTTTAACGGCCATATTCATGTTTTCTTGAGATAGATGTTCACCGCAAATATTTAAGAAATGTTTTGTTCTGCCGGTAATTACAATTTCAGATAAATGTTTGTTTGTAAATTTAATAGTATCTCCTATTAAATAGCGCCAGGCACCTGCTGATGAAGAAATTAGTAAGGCATATTCTTTGTTCTCTTCTACTTCTCCTATGGTTAAAGTATTTGGATTGCTATAAAGATTTCCTTCGTCATCGAAATTTTGTTCATTAAAAGGTACAAATTCAAAGAAAAGTCCATTGTCTAAAACAAGTTGCATTGAGCTTGTATTTGGGCGACTTTGATATGCAATAAACCCTTCTGAAGCCAGATAAGTTTCCATATAGGTTATCGGACGAGCCAAAAGTTTCTCGAATCCTTTTTTATAAGGTTCAAATGAAACTCCGCCATGAACATAAATAGAAAGATTTGGCCAAATGTCATGAATTGTATTCACATTATAATGGCTAATAATTCTTTCGATAAGAATTTGTAGCCAAGCTGGAACTCCAACTATAACACCAATATCCCAATCTTTTGCACTTTTTACAATTTCGTCGAGTTTTGTTGACCAATCTCTTTCTTTAGAAATCCTTTTGCCGGGTTTATAAAAATGCTCAAACCAAAATGGAATATTTCCAGCTGTAATCCCTGATAAATCACCTTCATAATATGTTCCATTATAAAGCAAATGTGTACTTCCGCCAAGCATCAATATTCCTTTTTGATAAAATTCATTTGGAAAATCGTATTTAGCTAACGAAATAATTTGTCGGATACTCGTTTTCTTGATTGCTTTAAGCATATCTGCTGTAACTGGTATATATTTGCTTGAAGCTTCGGAGGTTCCAGAACTTAAGGCAAAATAATTTACTTTACCAGGCCAGCACACAAAAGCTTCTCCATTTATGGTTCGATACCACCATTTGCTGAATATTGAGTTGTAGTTATGAACAGGTACTGTTTCTTTAAAAGCTGAAACAATATCATTCTTTTTAAGAATGTCTATAAATTTATAATGTTCGCCAAATGTGGTGTAATAGGCTTTTTTGAGGAGTTTTTTCAATTCTTTTTGCTGAGCTTTTACAGCATTAAAGCGTCTTCCTCCTTCCAAAGGTAGTTTACTTCTTAATTCGATTGCTCTCTTTATTATAGAACCTAAAATTGGCATACTTTTTTCGATTTTATGGTGTAAAATTAATTAAAATTTCTATAACTCAGCCATTTTTACTCATTTTATTATTCTAAAACAACCATAACTTTTACTTAAATTCGTGATAATGAATTGGAAATATGTGTATAAAAAAAAGATTTGAATTCATAAAATTCAAATCTTTTTTATATTGGAATGAATAAAATTATTCGAAGAGCATTGCAACTGCTATAGTTCCAATGCCAGCACTTACTCCAATTACTGGCGAAATGGGCATAATATATTCTGGTTGTTTTCCAAAAATTGAACTTACTTTTTCTGCATACCACTTTGCATTTACTTCTTCTTCTTTATTTGCATATAAAATACAATAACTGTGTATTTTGTCATTTTTTGCGTGTTTTTTCAATAAACCAAGTGTTTTATTTATGCTGCCATTTCTACTAAAAGATTTTGTGAAAACACATGCTTTTCCTTCTTTGTCAACAGATACAATTGGTTTTACATTTAAAAGATTAGAAATAAATCCTTTTAGTGGGCTAACTCTGCCTCCTTTAATAAAATATTTTAATGTTTTTACATTTACATAAAGTTGAGTTTTGTCAATCCATTCATCTATTTTGTTTAAAACATCTTCGTGTGTAAAGCCAGATTCAATTGCTTTTGCAATACGCAACATCAATAAGCCTTGAGGTCCCGACAAAGTTTTGGCATTGAATACATCTATTTTTTTGCCTGTTTGATAGCTAATTGCATGAGCTGCAGCTTTGCTATTATTAAATGTTCCACTTAATTTTTCAGATAAATTTACTGAAATTATTGAATCATAGTGTGTTGTAAGATATAGATATTTGTTTAAGAACTCTTTTTTGCCAGGCTGGGATGAGGTTGGATAATCAGGCGAACTTCTTAAGATATCATAAAACTGAGACGCAGTTATGGTTAATTTGTCAACATATTGATTTTGGCCTACATGCAGTGTTAGTGGCACCATATGTATCTGATATTTTTCCATTAATTCCTGAGGCAAATCGGCACATGAATCGGTAACCAAACCAATATTCCATTTTCTATTATTTTGGATATCATTCTGAAAAACCATATCATCAACCTTTTGGCTAAGAATTGTTGCATTTTTCCCAATAATACTAAAAACCTCATCTGGTCTGTCGGTATGTATATGAAGTCTAAGTTTTTTTGAAGAACCCGCTATTACCATTGAATCACCAAGTTTTTCAATTTTATTTTGCAGAAGTTTTTTGTTAAGATTTTCACCTCCAATTAATGCTTCTGTACAATATCTGAAAGTAATATCTTCATGAGTATCAATAAATTCATCATTACGAGTTAGATTTCTGGTTGTTGCTAAATTTTTAAGATTTCCATCTTTAAAATAGGAAATCATACCTTCTAAAAAGTATAAAAATCCTTGAGCTCCTGCATCTACAACATTATATTTCTTAAGAACTTCCAGTTTTTGAGTTGTTTCTTTCAAAGATTCTGATGCTCTTTTGTATGATTCGATAATTAACTCAATAAAATCATCGTTTTTGTCTTTTATCAAATAGATATAATCAGCCCAATCTTTCAATACGGTAATCATTGTACCTTCAACCGGATTTATGATTGATTCATAAGCATAAATAACAGCTTGTTTGAGATTTTCGGCAAATTTTTCAATTGAAATGCTTTCATTGTCAGAAACTTCGTTGCTGAAACCGTATAAAAACTGAGCAAAAATAATTCCTGAATTGCCTCTAGCTCCTACAATTGCTGCATCTGCTATTGCAACACTTGTTTGTTTGAGATGATTTGTAGGAATTACATTGTCAATAATTGATTGTAAAGTTGAAGCTAAATTGGTACCAGTATCTGCATCTGGTACAGGGAAAACATTTATTTTATTTACGTGTTTCTGATTATCAAATAAATTCTTTGCTCCTGCTAAAAAACTATAATAAAAGCTCTTACCATTAAGCTCAGTGATTTTTCCGATTTTCTCCATTTATAATAAGATTTGTTTGAGATACATTGATTTGTATCTTTAAAAATTTTTGCAAAATTAAGCATAATAACTATTCCTAAAGTAAAAAGTTCATTTCTCTTTTTTATAAAAAAGGTTAATTAGTTGCTAGCTTGAAGTATTTATAGTAATTTCGCCAAGTTTAAAATGTGATTTCTATGTCAATTAAAGTTCAGAATGTTACAAAAATTTATGGCGAACAAAAAGCCTTAAATGATATTAGTTTTGAAATAAATTCTGGTGAAATTGTGGGCTTATTAGGTCCTAACGGTGCCGGAAAATCTACATTAATGAAAATTATAACTTGTTTTATTCCTCCTACTTCGGGTAAAATTTCTGTAAATGAATTTGATGTAATGAATCAACCGATTGATGTTAAGAAAATTGTTGGCTATTTGCCCGAAAACAATCCTTTGTATCTGGATATGTATGTGCGTGAATATCTCGAATTTATCGCCGGTATTCATAAATTGGGCAATAAAACTAATGAAAGGGTTGATTTGATGATAGAGATTTGTGGTTTGGATATTGAACGCAAAAAGAAGATTGGAGCACTTTCAAAAGGTTTCCGCCAGCGTGTGGGTTTGGCTCAGGCATTAATACACGACCCTGCTGTACTGATACTTGATGAACCAACTTCGGGCTTAGATCCAAATCAGATTGTGGAAATCAGAAATTTAATTGCTAAGATTGGCAAAGAAAAAACGGTAATGCTTTCTACTCATATTATGCAGGAGGTTGAAGCCATTTGCAAAAGAGCAATCATCATTAATCATGGAAAAATTGTGGCAGATGATGCTACAGAAAATCTTTCGAAACATACATTTAATAAGGTAATTATCACTGTTGAGTTTGATAAATCTGTTGATGCTGCCAATTTGAAAAGCATTACAGGAGTTATAAAAGTTCGTAATGTAAAAGACAATGTATGGGAAGTAGAAAGTGATAATACAAAAGATTTACGTCCTGAAATTACAAAGTTTGCTGCAAGTAGAGGCTTGTCAATTCTCACAATATTTAAGGAAGAAGAAAAGCTAGAAAAAGTTTTTCAGGAATTGACAAAAAAAAATAAATAAAAAAGTGTTTGCAAATTAAAAATTTGTAATTTTGCCGTGTGGAAAAATTTGATTGATTGCAACCACTGGAAAAAATGCTAAAACAACGCTTATTCCTGCCAACAATCAAGAATTTCCATTTGTTTATAATTAAGTTACAATTTTAAAAAATAATAAAATGGGATATTTATTTACCTCCGAATCAGTTTCGGAAGGACATCCAGACAAAGTAGCAGATCAAATTTCTGATGCATTATTAGATGAGTTTTTACGTCACGATCCTGAATCGAAAGTGGCTTGTGAAACATTGGTTACAACTGGCTTAACTGTTTGTAGCGGTGAAGTAAAAACAAAAGAATACATTGATATTCAGGGTGTGGCTCGCGAAGCTATTCGCAAAATAGGTTATACCAAAGCCGAATATCGTTTTGATGCCGATTCTTGCGGTGTTATTTCTACCATCCACGAACAATCAAGTGATATTAATCAGGGTGTTGAACGCAAAAATGAAGAAGATCAGGGTGCTGGCGATCAAGGTATGATGTTTGGTTATGCTTGCCGCGAAATGGACAATTTAATGCCAATGCCGATTGAACTTGCTCATGTTTTGTTGCAGGAATTAGCCGAAATTCGTCGCGAAGGAAAGAAAATGAAATACCTTCGTCCTGATGCAAAATCGCAAGTAACCATTGCATATAACGATAAAGGTGTTGCAGAAAAAGTTGAAACCATCGTTATTTCTACACAACATGATGATTTTATTTTACCTTCAGATTCTTCAAATGAAGCAAAAAAAGAAGCAGAAGTAAAAATGTTGGAAGTAATTAAAAATGACGTTGCAAATATTTTAATTCCAAGAGTTAGAAAAGTAAATACTTTGCCCGAAAAAGTAAAACGCATGCTTAAAGGTGGTTTTATATTACATGTAAATCCTACCGGAAAATTTGTAATTGGCGGTCCTCATGGTGATACCGGTCTTACAGGTCGCAAGATTATTGTTGATACTTACGGTGGTAAAGGTGCTCATGGTGGTGGTGCTTTCTCTGGTAAAGATTCTTCAAAAGTTGACCGCTCTGCTGCTTATGCTACCCGTCATATTGCAAAAAATCTGGTTGCTGCTGGTGTAGCTGATGAAGTTTTGGTTCAGGTAGCTTATGCTATTGGTGTTGCAAAACCTGTTGGTTTGTACGTAAATACATACGGAACTGCTAAGGTTAAAGATGCCAATGGTAAAAAATTAACCGACGGACAAATTGCAAAAGAATTGGAAGGTGTATTTGATATGCGTCCGTTTGCAATTGTAAAACGTTTTGGTTTAAAAAATCCAATTTTCCACGCTACTGCAAGCTACGGACATTTCGGAAGAGATTACCGCAAAGAAGAAGTTGAAGTTTATTATAAATACAATTCTACTGTTACGAAAAATATTGATGGCAAAGACCGCAATTTTAAAACAGTTGAGTTTTTTGCATGGGAAAATACAGACTATGTAGATAATATTAAAAAAGCTTTTAATTTATAGTAGAATAATATAAATAAAAAAAAGAGGTTGACCAAAAAGTCAGCCTCTTTTTTTTAATAGATTGTAATTCAATAGCAAAGATCACTTTACACAAAACAATGAGCCCTTTACACAAAGCAATGGACACTTTACGCTAAACAATAAACTCTTTGCACAAAACAATAAGCTCCCTGCACAAAGCAATGAATTCTTTGCACAAAGCAATGAACTTCTTGCACAAAGCAATGAATTCCCGTAAAATTGAGATAAATTATTGCACCCTATCCCTGAAATCTTTCTTTTTATCCCATTTCAGGTCTTTAAGCACATTGGCTTTTACGTTGATGGTGAAATTCCAGCTTTGTCTGAAGCCAAATGGTATCCAGTTGAAACGCATTTCCCAGCAGTGCAGATCGCGGTAAATATCGAAGGAGGTATATGAAAAGTCTTTTAACTCAAAGTCGTAGCCCGATGTAAAGCCAAATTTCCATTTCTGGGTCAGATTAAAATTTCCTGAAAATGACAGGGTTTGTATATAATCTTTGTCGTAATTGGTATAAACATAATTGTAGCGGCTCGAGTAATTGAAATTGTAAGCAATATTCAAATTCCAGGGAATATCAAAATCTACAAATTCGCCAAAAGATTCGTTAATGCTATTTATCGGATTTTGTTGTTGTAGCGGCGGTTTGTCGGCATTCTGATTATTATCCTGTGTTTTCTTTTTGAAGGTTTGAGGGCTTAAAGCCAAATTAAGCCCTATGTTCCATTGTGTATTGTCTAAACGCAGCAAGCGGCGGTTAATATCCCATTCGTACTGATTGATACGAGCACCTTTATTGGTTTTTATATAAGGATCCCAGCTCGAACTGTAATTAACCGAAATGTTTTTAAACAAAGTGGTTCTTCCGCTCATCGATACAGGTGCCCAATTCATCGAATCTACTGCCATATTATAAGAAGTGGCAATTGAAAAATTTTCTATCAATACCAGCTTTTTCATACCCGTAATCGTATCTTTTTTTGAGCGGACTTTCATTTCTAAATTATTATTTATCGAAAAAGCCACATTTCCATATTTTCCGGCATCGGGTCCACCATACATCGAACCTTCAAAGCGAGAATATTTAATTTCTTTACCAATCTGAGGGTTATAATACGATTTGTAATATCCCCATTGAGGGTCAGAAAAATCGGGACGCCAAGAAAAACTGATATTGGGACTGATAACGTGTCTGATAGCCCTTACCGGACCTCTTTTCATTTGCACAATACCATACAAACGGGTGCTTAACGAAGAACTTACTATAAAATCCAATGCTCTTACCAAACCTTTGTCGGTTGTTACTTTTTCATAACCCACTATGGTATCATTGCCACGAAATAGGGTATCATACGACCATTCTTTAAGAGTCGATTTCAGATACCATCTTTCGCTCAAACTTATAGAATTGGTTAAGGTAAAATATTTCAATACTTTAATATTGCTGCTTATCGGAATAGCATGTTTTACTCCATTTTGCATATTATCGAGCATGGTTTGGGTTCCAAACAAACTATCGTGAGTATTAATGTTATTTTGAGCACTCATCGAATAATTCATGCTGATATTTTCATACCATTTCAATTCGCCTGTCTGTGTTTTTTTTCGAAACGGATAAAAAGTATTCACATTCAACGAAACGGTGGGCAGGTTCATATCCAAAATTTTAGTATTGTTGTTATAACTTTCGCCCAGATTGATGGTTAAGAAATAATTATTATTGAAACTTGTTGAATACGATATACTTGAAGTAGTAGTGTTGGTTAAAAAGTCGCTGGCATTTAGCGAATACTGATTGTATTTGCTGCTCACCAGATTTACATTAGCCGAAAATCGGCTGTTCGGACGAGCTTTTGCATCCTGATTATGCGACCAACGCAACGAAAAATCGGTGCTTTTTACAAATTCGGGCGTATTTTCTTCTCCACTTTTATTTAATGAATAATCGAAGGAAAAATTTCCATTGTACTTATATCGTTTGTTATATCGTGAAGCAGAGTGCAATCCCCAACCACCTCTGGTATATATATCGCCAGTAAGAGCCAAATCGTAATAATTACTTAACGCAAAATAATAACCTCCGTTTTCGAAAAAGAAACCTCTGGTGGGCGATTCGCCATAAGTAGGAAAAATAATTCCCGATGATTGATTTTTTGTATTAGGAAAATAGCCAAGCGGTACAAACAAAGGAGTTGGGATATCTTCAATATATAAAAAAGCAGGTCCAGTAACGATCTTTTTATCAGGTATTACCTTTGCTCTGCTAAACCGAATGTCGAAATGAGGATGTTCTTTATCGCAAGTGGTAAATTTGCCATTTTTGATAAAACTTTCGTCATTCTTCATTTTTTTTACCTTTTCGCCATGTACAAAGCCTTCGCTTTCTTTGGTAATCACATTTTTAATTAAACCTTTTTTAGAATTGAAATTATAAAGTAATTCTTTGGCATCAAAATTTTTATCACCTTCTTTAAAAATCGGATTTCCTTGCAAAATTCCACTCGAATCTTCAACACCTTTTGCAAACACTTCATTTTTCTCAAAATTCATGTCCACATAATCTGATTTTAAATTTATTTTTTGATAAGAAATATCAGCTTCATTAAACAAAAATACCTTTCGGTCTTTAATGTTAAAACGTAATGAATCGGTTGATTTATAAATAATTTTACTTTCTATCGGATTCGATTTCTTTTTTTTAAGGCTATCGTTTTTGCTAATATTTTTTAAAATGCTATCAGTAGGTAAAATAAAATTTTCTCTATTGATATTTATTTTTGATGTATCAGATGTTGTATTTTGTTGAATTTGAGCATGTACGCAAACAAAGCTTCCATTAAACAGGAATAAAAAAAACAATAAAATGAGTTTTAAAGCCGATTTCAACAATTTTAAAGACAATTAAGTTTGAATGTTTTTATAAAAAATGCTATTTTTGTAAAAAAATTATAGGCAAAATTAAGCTATTCAGTCCAATTATATGTAATTAATTCACTATTTGAGGAATGAAAATCTGATAATTAAATTTTTTTAACAAAAACAATCGAGAGTATGATCTGGAAAAGAGTAAGTTACATTAGTGTTGTTATTTTGATAATTCTATTGAATAACTATGTTTTTGCAGGTAAACCTTTAAAGAACAATAAACTAAATCTGGTAGTTATTGATGCTGGGCATGGTGGACACGATCCTGGTGCAGTTGGGTTAATTTCAAAGGAAAAGGATATTGTTTTGTCACTGGCTTTGCGATTAGGCAAAATGATTGAATCAAATTTTAGTGATGTTAAAGTGGTTTATACCCGCAAAACGGATGAATTTGTTGAATTGTATCGCAGAGCTCAAATTGCCAACGAAATTCACGCTGATTTATTTATATCCTTACATATAAATTCGAATGATAGTCCAGTGCCTTATGGTTTTGAAACTTATGTAATGGGTTTACACAAAAGTCAGGCTAATTTGGAAGTTGCTAAAAAAGAGAATGCGGCTATACTTTTAGAAGATAATTACAAAGCATCTTATGATGGTTTTGACCCTAATTCACCTGAAGCAAGTATTATTTTCTCGCTTTATCAAAATGCTTTTCTTGATCAAAGTCTCGATTTATCAATGCGTATTCAGCAGCAGTTTATGAAAAGGATAAAATCAAAAGATAAAGGTGTAAAACAAGCTGGTTTTCTAGTGCTTTACAAAACGGCAATGCCAGCTATTCTCATTGAATCTGGTTTCCTTAGCAATCCGAACGAAGAAGAATATATTAATTCTGAAAAAGGGAAAAGTAATATTGTTTTATCTATATTTGAAGCTTTTAAAGAGTATAAATATAAGGTTGAAGGATTTAATAATCAATCTCAGGTTTATACACAGAAATCAGATGACGAAAATCAAAATTCAAAATCAAATCAAAATTCTGAAGTAAAAATAAAAGAAGATACTGTAAGTATCAATAAATCAGAAATTTATTTCAGAATTCAGTTTGCAACTTCTAATGTTGAAAAAAACATTAAAGATAAAGAAATTCTTGAAATAGGTGTTGTTAAAGTTTATTCTCATAATGGATTGTACAAATATACCATTGGAAATGAATCATCTTTGAAAGATGCAAATAAATTATTATTAAAATTACAGGAAAAAGGATTTAAAGATGCTTTTGTAGTTGCATTTTTAAATGAAAACAGAATTACACCTGCTGAGGCAGTTAAAATACTTAAATCTAAACAAACTGAAAAAAATAATTAGATATCATCATTCACATTAAAATAAAAAAACATTGAAACTAACTAAAGAAATCAAAATTGGTGGAGTTGTAATTTTTGCTGTACTTGCATTTATTTGGGGAGTTAACTTTCTGAAAAGCAGAGATATATTTCTTAAAGAGAAAACATGTTTCGCCTATTATAAAAAGGTAGATGGATTGGTTAATTCTAATCCGATTTATATAAGCGGAATTAAGGTTGGATATGTAAAAAATGTTGAATTTGCTAGTATTAATTCATCTGAAGTTAAAGTTACTTTGGTTTTCAACAGTAGTATTAATATCCCTAAAAATTCAATTGCAAAAATTTATAGTGCTGATTTAATGGGGTCACGTGCTATTCAAATTATCTTAGGCGATTCGAAAGAAATGTTGAAAGAAAATGACATTTTGAAAACAGAAATTGAAGCTGATTTAAAGGAAGAAATTAACAGACAGGTTGTTCCATTAAAGCTTAAAGCTGAAGAACTTATGAGTTCTTTCGATTCTGTTTTAATTGCCATTAAATTGGTTTTCAACGAAAATACCCGTAAAAACCTTACTTACAGTTTCGAAAACATCAAAATATCGCTTGATAATATCAAAAATATGACCTATAATGTTGATACTTTGGTTTCTAATCAACGTAATCGCTTATCACAGATTATCGTAAATTTTGAATCCATTTCGCATAACATCCGTAATAATAACGATAAAATTAGTAATATCATTTCCAATTTTTCTGCCCTTAGCGATACACTTGCAAAATCTAATATCAATCAGACAATTAATAATACCAATAAAGCATTGGCAGATGTTGCTTCTATTATGAACAAAATAAATAAGGGCGAAGGAAGTTTAGGAATGTTGATTAATAACGATTCACTTTATAATAATTTGCAGTCTTCAGCTAAAAATCTCGATTTGTTACTGATTGATTTAAAGAAAAATCCTGATAGATATATAAATATCAGTGTTTTTGGTAAGAAAAAATAAATTTGGCATATAAACATAAAACATTTTTTAAACATGGAATTGAAAGAATTTCAGCAATCAATACTTCAGGGTATTCCTGAAGTATTACCTCTTGTAAAGGCATGGGATCCAATGATTAATCATGCTCCAAAAAGAAAAGAAATTTTAAACAAAGAAGAAAAAAAATTGGCTCTTAAAAATGCATTGCGTTATTTTGATCCAAAGCATCATGCTGTTTTAGCACCTGAATTTCTTAATGAGTTAAATACATACGGAAGAATTTACATGTACCGCTTCCGTCCTGATTATAAAATGTTTGCACGTCCGATAGATCAATATCCATGTAAAACCAAACAGGCTGCTGCCATTATGCTAATGATTCAAAATAATCTGGATTATGCCGTAGCTCAGCATCCTCATGAATTGATTACTTATGGTGGTAACGGTGCTGTTTTTCAAAATTGGGCTCAGTATTTACTTACTATGAAGTATTTATCAGAAATGACTGATGAACAAACACTTGTGATGTATTCAGGTCATCCTATGGGTTTATATCCTTCACATAAAGATGCTCCACGAGTGGTAGTTACCAATGGTATGGTGATTCCAAATTATTCAAAACCCGATGATTGGGAAAAATTTAATGCTTTGGGAGTTTCGCAATATGGTCAAATGACAGCTGGTTCTTATATGTATATTGGACCACAAGGTATTGTGCATGGAACCACGATTACAGTATTGAATGCCGGACGTAAAATTCAGAAAGAAAATGAAGGACTTGCCGGAAAATTATTTGTAACTTCTGGTTTGGGTGGTATGTCGGGAGCACAGCCAAAAGCTGCTGTTATAGCAGGTTGTGTAGGCATTGTTGCCGAAATAAATCCTAAAGCAACCCACACACGTCATTCGCAAGGGTGGGTTGATGAAGTTTTTGTTGATTTGAACTTGTTGATTGAAAGAATTAAAAAAGCAAAAGCAGGAAAAGAAGTGGTTTCCATTGCTTATCAGGGTAATATTGTTGATTTATGGGAAAAATTAGTTGATGAAAATATAGAAGTTGAATTAGGATCCGACCAAACTTCGTTGCATAATCCTTGGGCTGGTGGTTATTATCCAGTAGGAGTTACTTTTGAAGAATCCAATAAAATGATGGCTGAAAATCCTGAACTGTTTAAACAAAAAGTTCATGAATCTCTATGTCGTCAGATAGCTGCTATCAATAAACTGACAGCCAAAGGTATGTATTTCTTTGATTATGGTAATGCATTTTTATTAGAATCAAGTAGGGCAGGAGCAGATGTAATGAAAGCAGATGGTAACTTTAAATATCCTTCATATGTTCAGGATATTATGGGGCCAATGTGTTTTGATTATGGTTTTGGTCCATTCCGTTGGGTTTGTACTTCAGGAAATAGTGAAGATTTGGATAAAAGTGATGAAATTGCAATGAAAGTTTTGGAAAATATTGCTTTAACATCGCCTGTTGAAATACAACAACAAATGCGAGATAATATTCAATGGATAAAAGGTGCTAAAGCCAATAAACTGGTTGTTGGTTCGCAAGCTCGTATATTATATGCTGATGCTGAAGGACGTATAAAAATTGCCGAAGCGTTTAATCAAGCAATTAATAAAGGTGAAATATCAGCACCAATTGTTTTAGGTCGCGATCATCACGATGTATCAGGAACAGATTCTCCATACAGAGAAACTTCAAATATTTATGATGGCTCACGTTATACTGCAGATATGGCAATACAAAATGTCATTGGTGATTCATTCCGAGGTGCTACTTGGGTTTCAATACATAATGGAGGTGGCGTAGGCTGGGGGGAAGTTATAAATGGTGGTTTTGGTATGTTGCTTGATGGTTCTGCTGATGCTGACAGAAGATTGAAGAATATGCTTTTCTGGGATGTAAATAACGGAATATCAAGAAGAAGTTGGGCAAGAAATGAAGAAGCTATTTTTGCTATAAAAAGAGCAATGGAAGCTGAACCGAAATTAAAAGTTACATTGCCGAATTTTGCTAATGAGGAACTTATAAATAATTTATTTTAATAGAGTTAAATAATAGTTAAGGTTTATTATAAATATATACATACATACTATTTTTGCATATCAAACTAAAACGTTTTAATAATTTAAATTTTAATTTTATGAAGAGATTTACATCTTTTGCATTTTTAATGCTGTTTGTTGCAAGTGTTTTTGCACAATCAGAAGTAGCTCCTTTTACAGCTGCTTCAAATTCTGGTTTAAAGCAATCTAATCTTGCTTGGACTTATCAATTTGTTACCAATATTTCAGGACAGACTTGGGGTCCTGGTACATATGGTATTGAATCGGATGGAACACATCTATTTGTTACCAAATGGCAAAGTAATAAATTCTACAAAATTACTACAGCCGGTGCATTGGTTGATAGTTTTGCTGTAACAGGTACCATGACTGGTGGTATCAGAGATTTAGCCTATGATGGTACATATTTTTACGGCAGTAACAATAGCAATACCATTTATAAAATGGATTTTGTTACTAAAACCATTGTATCTACTATCGTATTACCAACTGGTTTTACAGTACGTCATATCGCTTATGACCCTACTGCTAATAGCGGAGCTGGTGGTTTGTGGTGTGGAAACTGGAATATAGTTGGTCCAAGATTATATAGTTTAACAGGAACTTTATTGGATTCAATTCCTGCGGCTAATATTAATGCTGGTGCTTATGCTGCTGGTGGTTCTGCTTTTGATAATGTTTCATCAGGTGGTCCTTATTTATGGCTACAATCATATACATCTGCCGGAACAGCTATTTCAGCTGTTAATCTTATACAGATTAAATTAGCTACTAAACAAGTTGTAATGACACATAATATTATGCAGGATAATGCAACTTTAGCAAATACGCCTGGTGGTTTGTTCCAAAAAACAAATTTAATTACAGGTACTACTACTTTAGGTGGTCTTATTCAGGGTACTGCTGTTTGGGGTGCTGATTTAGCTTCAACAACTCCTCCTGCAAACGGGATGAATATCAATACTTTAAATGTGTTAAGTGCTGTTCAGGTAAATACTCCACAAACTTTAGCTGGTATGTTAACCAATTCTGGTTCTACTGCTGTAACTGCTATGGATTTGAATTATTCTGTTAATGGTGGTGCAAATGTAACTCAAGCTTTAAGTGGTTTAAATATTGCTGGTTTAGCTACTTATAATTATTCTCATGCTACTATATGGACTCCAGCTAATACAGGAACTTATACTATCAAATTATGGGCATCAAATATCAATGGTAACGCTTCATTATCAAGTGATACCATTACCAAAATCGTTAATGCAATGGCTTCTTTAGTTTTCAAAAAAGTTGTTTTGGAAGAATACACTGGTATTCATTGTACATATTGTCCTGATGGTCATAAAATTGCCAATCAATATAAAGCTCTTCATCCAAATGATGTTTTCTTAATTAATGTTCATCAAGGTAGTTTTGCAACTCCATCTGCAGGTGAACCAGATTTCAGAACTACTTTTGGTGATGCTATAGCTAATCAAACAGGATTAACTGGATACCCTTCAGGTACTATTAGCAGACATTTATTTCCTCCAGCAACTACTACAGCATTAAGCCGTTCAGTATGGGCTGCTAAAGGTGATGAAATTCTTGCAGTACCTACTTATGCTTCAATGAATATTGATTCTGCTATTGTAAATGCACAGACTCGTGAATTAAAAGTTTATGTTAAAGCTGATTATATCGGAAGTGCATCTACTGTTAATTTAATGAATGTAGCCTTATTACAAGACGGTGTAGAAGGTCCACAAACAGGTGGTTCTACAAACCCTGCTCAAATGTTACCAAATGGTAATTATGTTCATAATCATATTTTACGTCATTTTTTAACTGGACAATGGGGTGATACTATTGCAGTTACAACTGCTGGAACTACTTTCCAGAAAGTATATTCA
>CAZWRD010000051.1:0-18629 GCA_964636105.1 uncultured Bacteroides sp. | reverse complement strand
AACTACTTTCCCTCTTAGAACCTTTATAGATAGTCAATTCGATATCCCTTCCATCCGGATCCACCAACATAACTGGATTCCAAGCACAATAAGCATACGGACTTATATTAGGATACTTATCCGCCATCGGATCCACACTTAACCAAAAACTAAAATCACTTGCAAGATAACGTGCTCCCAAATAAGAATAGCTTGTCTCATCATCTTTCTCTTTAGCCGAAAACTTATAAGGCGTAAAGTAATTAGCTGTGCTGCGTTGTTCTACAAACAACTCGCCGTAAGGTAAATATTGTAAATGCTGGGTAGTTAATCCTTCAGCATCGGTAATAAAAGAAGAAGAACCTAAGTGGTCGGAATGGTAGAAGTAGAGGTCGCGTTCTGTATTATCGGCATAGTGAAGCTCTTCGAGCGATTTAAGCTCTCTTGTTAAGCTGAAATTCTCAGGATTCATGGTTACACACTCGGTATTGTTTGAAATGCGGAAATATAAATCACGCTTTATCTGGCTGTAATCGTACTTTATAGGTTGCAGTTCGCTCTCAAAGTCTATAATGCTGTTTGCCAAGCCACCACCAAGTTTGGAGCAAATACGCTGCCCCTCAATATAATAATGCTTGCTGTATTCGCGGTCGTTGACTACAAAGTATGGATTGGCATATAATGTATTATTATTAAGCTCAGCATAATCAATATACTCTTCCTGATTTATCTGCATTTGCTGCACTTCGCCTGTTATTTTCCAAACGCGTTCGCCTCCTGCATCGTAAATATAATGGCTCAGATAATTCTGGTCTTTTACAGCCATCAGGCGGTTTTCTTCGTCCCAGCAATGGTAGCGGTCGAGTGCCTCTCTGCCGTATATGTGATAGTTAAGCAGATTGCCGTTGGCATCCCAGTTAAAATCAATTTCGCGGTTATTTATTTCCAGCAGGGCATGCGGTTGTGTGCTACTGTAGTTATATTGTCTGTCGTATTGTATGTTCTGATAGCTGCCATTAATATTGCATTGTGCAGTTTGTACCTTACGGCTTATATTGCCCGATGCCGAATAGCTCATTGACAGATTAAAAGTATCAGTCTGAAAATTCCCTCTTGATGAGGTTAAACGCTGCAAACGGTCGTAGTTGTATTTATAGTTATAATAACCTCCCATACCGTTAGCCATTTGCTGTGCAGCATTTACTATTTGTTTTATGTTGTTTATACTGTCGTAAGTATATTCTATTGTCTGCATGGCTTCATTCTGGCTGTTGTATGAATAAAGATTGCTCAACTGCAAGGTAACAGGATTATACTGGTACTTTGCATAGGTATTATTACCATAATCAATACGCAGTCGTTTTTCGTATTTGTCGTATCCCAAATAGCTGATATACCTGAATTCATTTCCGTTTTTGTTTCCTTTCATATTGATAAGCTGCCCTGCATCATTATAGTTGTAACTCACTATTTCGCCATCGGGATAAATGATAGTTTTCAGTCTGTTCCAAGTATCGTATTCCCAATTGGTTTCGAAAGTATAAGTTTCGCCGGCTGGCATTACAAAGGTATAAATATTTTTATCTAAAATAAAAATTTAAATTGTTTAATTGTATCTTTGCATTAACTATAGTGTTTATTTTAAAAATTGGTATATGTATACATATAAAATACATTTGCATAAAGAAGAAGAAGGTGGTTATACCGTTACTGTTCCTGCCTTACCAGGTTGCATTACTTATGGTGAAAATGTAGATGAATCAATTTCTATGGCTAAAGAAGCTATTGAACTTTACATTGAGGAATTAAAACAAAGAGATGAACCCATACCCGATGACAGCAATACACTGGAGTATTCATTAAACCTTAATGGTATATGAATCTTTCAAGCAAATATCTTATAAAACTTTTAGTACAGAATGGATATTTTTTCAAGCGTTCAAAGGGTTCTCATCAGCTTTTTTATAATCCTCTTACAAATAAAACCATTATAGTTCCTGTTCATGGAGATAAAGATCTGAAAAAAGGCACTTTTCTTAGCATTCTAAAGCAGGCCGGTATTGATAAAATTAACTTATAAAAATAAAGCTTTGCTTCCCGGCATATAATTTATTTTGAGGGCTTGCGAAGCTGTATCAAATACATATGTTTTATTGTAATTAAACCATCCCTGATCGGGTAAATTTTGCCCCTGAGCACTAAAGGCATGATACTGATTGCCACTGATATCGTCCCAGCGATTTAGGTTATTTCCTGCTTTATCGGCACTAAGCCAGATCACAGGCTGATTATTAAATGGAAATTGTTGTGCATAACATTTTACATTTAATTTTAATCGCAAATTGCATAGATAATTTTTACCACCACTGTTTTTACCAGCATAAAATCATTAAACTACTATGGCTTTATACTTAAGCCAAATACCAACCCAAAACAAAAAAGCCTGTCGGCAATTACTTACCAACAGGCTTTTTCTCAACACCAAATAACTATCGCATATCGTTTATTTCCACACCCGGAAAATCGCTTGCTTTAAATGTAAATTCGGCATCCGAAATCTTCAGATTGCTCAAAAACTTGATTACTTTATACATATAAGTACTGCCGTTTTTGTTATAAATCTCGGTACTTATTATCTGCATTTTGGTTTTGTCAATCGTAAGCCTTACTTTAAAAAAAGCTTTGCCTTTTATTGGGGTTAAATCAATAATCTGAGTCAATACCCCAGCCTGATTAACCTCTTTAATCAGTTTGGCTTTGTAGTTTTTTTCGTAAGTCGAAAACAATTTACCTGGGTTTAATGCATCGTCATCTTTCAGATTTACATTATTAATCTGTACCTCATCAGCATCAGGTATGTAAGTCCATACGGTTTTACCATCGCATATAATCCGCTGTCCCGAAACATTCAACGAGTATTTGTCGGCTTTAATAATTGCAGTTCCGTTTTTACTTTGTTTAATTTTTTCGGCTTTGTTTTCCAATGTATATACAAATTCAATTTTGTAGTTTACAAACGATTTCATTTTAGCCGAAAGCTTATTAAGTGTTTCGTTAGCTTTGGCATCAGTAATCTGAGCATTGGCATTGCTTATAATAAACATACTTATTATCAAACCGATAAGATTCAGTTTTTTCATTTTTATTAGATATTTGATAAATTATTAATGATTCTCTCTCAAAAACTGTTCCAGACTAATTTCGTCTTTATATTTTACTTCGCGGGCTTTGCTGCCTTCAAACGGACCCACAATACCGGCAGCCTCCAGCTGATCGATAATACGTCCGGCTCTGTTGTAGCCCAGCTTAAGTTTGCGTTGCAATAACGAAGTTGAACCATGCTGATGAGCCACAATAATACGGGCTGCATCTTCAAACAATTCGTCTTTTGATGATGGATCAAACTCTTTGTTGGGTTCGCTGTCTTCGTCCAGATATTCGGGCAGGTTAAACGGTGTAGTATAACCACGCTGTGACCCGATAAAATCAACAATACTTTCAATTTCGGGCGTATCAATAAAAGCACATTGTAGTCGGATTAAATCATTTCCGGTTGACAACAGCAAATCGCCCCTTCCTATTAACTGATCAGCACCTCCGGTATCTAAAATGGTACGCGAGTCAATCTTAGATGTAACCCTGAATGCAATACGAGCCGGGAAATTGGCTTTGATGGTACCGGTAATAATATTTACCGAAGGACGTTGGGTTGCAATAATCAAGTGGATACCAATAGCTCTGGCCAATTGAGCCAAACGGGCAATAGGTGTTTCAATTTCTTTACCGGCAGTCATAATCAGGTCGGCAAACTCATCTACTACCAAAATAATATAAGGCAAAAAGCGATGACCATCATTGGGATTTAATCTGCGTGAAACAAATTTTGCATTGTATTCTCTGATGTTTTTTACCTGAGCATCCTTAAGCAAATCGTAACGCTGATCCATTTCTATGGTTAACGAATTAAGCGTTCTGACCACTTTGCGGGTATCGGTAATAATGGCATCTTCCGAATCGGGCAATTTGGCTAAGAAATGACGTTCTATCTTGGTAAAAAGCGACAATTCAACTTTCTTAGGGTCAACCATCACAAATTTAATTTCAGCCGGATGTTTTTTGTAAAGCAAAGAAGCTATAATGGCATTTAATCCAACAGATTTCCCCTGACCAGTTGCACCCGCCATCAGTAAGTGAGGCATCTTAGCCAAATCGGCAATATAAGGTTCGTTGGCAATGGTTTTGCCAATGGCAATGGGCAGTTCCATTTTCGAATTCTGAAATTTCTCGCTGCTCAGCATGGTTTTCATCGAAACAATCTGCGGGTTTTTGTTAGGCACTTCAATACCGATGGTTCCCTTGCCTGGAATAGGTGCAATAATACGAATTCCCAAAGCGGACAAACTTAATGCAATATCATCTTCCAGATTTTTTATCTTCGAAATTCTGATACCCGGTGCCGGAACTATTTCGTATAAAGTAACCGTAGGTCCGATAGTAGCCTTAATCTGAATAATTTCGATGGCATAATTCTTTAAGGTTTCAACAATGCGATTTTTGTTTGATATCAATTCATCATTCTGAACCGATGTTGGATTTTCGTTATAATCAGCCATCAAATTCAGGGTTGGAAACTGATAAGAACTCAAATCCAAACGTGGATCGTATTCGCTGTCGATGCTATTATGCATCACAACAACTTCATCTTCTTCAATTATTTCGGGTGTAATATCTTCCGTTTTGTTATTTATAATGATATCTGAAATAACGTCTTCGGTAGTTTCTACTGTAAACAGCACTTCTTTTTCAACTTTGTTAGCAGTTTTACTTTTGGGTTTTTCAGTGGGTCTTTCAAAAACTTCAAAATCTAAACTTCCTGGCTCATCATATTCTTCTTCATCTTCCATTTCAACTTCTTCAACTGAAGTTACTTCATTTTTCAATGTATTTCCGGCTTTCTGATTTATAATATCTTCTTGTTTTTCAGTATTGCCAGTTTGAAAACCTTTAAAATTTAAACTTGAATTAAAAACAATGATAATAAATGCGGACAAAGCAAAAACCAAAAGAATACCAGTGCCAATTTTCCCGAGCAAACCCTCAAGCCAATTGCTGCATTCGTAGCCAAAAACACCACTAAAAATACTTAAATCGCCTGTTTTGAAGAAAAAGCCCAAAGTAATTGAAGTAAACAACAATATAAAAAGCGAATATTTAATAGAAGATGATAACTTTATTACACTTAATTTCAATAACTTTAGACCAGAAATAAGAAAGAGAAAAATAAAAACCAACGAAGCAATTCCAAACCATTTTTTTATAAATAAAAAAGCCAAAGCAGCGCCCAATCTTCCAGTCCAATTGCTTATTTCGAGCGTTTCATCAAACAATATATCAGAAAAATCGGCATGTGCTAATTTATCAAAATCGAGCCACCAAGTAAAAAGAAACGACAAAAACGAAAAGAATAAAAACAAAGCAAAAAGAGCCAAAAAAACGCCAACTACTTTATGCATTTTTTTATCCGAGAAAAAATTGCCCCAATTTTCAAAAGGGTTTGAATTGCTTTTTTTCTTTTTTCCCTTTTCGGGTTCAACTTCCAGTTTGTTCTTAAATGCGTTCTTTTTGCTGATATTGTTCTTATTTGACATGTATGCGGTTTGGTTTTGCTATCAACTACAAAATTAAATATTTTTTTTGATAATCTATCAGGCAATTTCTCATAAAAAAAGCCTTTTTGCATTTCAACAAAAAGGCTTTTTTTTATATAGTTGAAAATATATTATTCTCCACCACCTTGAAGAGCTCTAATTTCTTCTTCAAACTGCTCTTTTGTAACCTCGCTACAATCAGATGGAATCATAAAATCGGTTTCTTTTACTTTACCTTTTTCAATGGTTTTAGCAACAGCTTTAACCGTTATTTTAGGTGTAACCAATTCATATTCTAATACAAAACCTTTAACACCATGAAACATTTGATTGCCAAAATTTACTTCTTCGCCACCCATATCTTCGGTATAATAAGCAGTAATTTTCATTGATCCAGCTTCTTCGTCTTCATCTTCTTTTGCTGGAGGTGTAATTTCTACTTTTTTGGTTTTAAAACCTAAAATTTCTTTGCCTTCTTCCGAATATTTGTACTGAGTTCCTTTGTTATCTTTTTCAACTTCTTCTGCTTTTTGAGAAATTAAATATTTTTTGGCACCCATTGCAGATAAATCAATAACAGTGTAAACCATTTTTGAATCACCATTAGTTATAAATGAAGCATATCCTTGATCGGTTAATGTTCTGTTTTCGTAAACTTTAATTGAACTTTCTTTTGGATATTTAGCCAATTCAGCGGGTTCAACACCATCACCTGAATAAGATAAAGAATAAGTTACAGTGCCTTTAAAAGGTTTTCCTTTTTTTTGTGCAAATACCGAACTTGAAAATGCGATGGTGATAGCTAATATAATCACCAATGTTTTAGATGCGTTTTTCATTTTTTATTTACTTAAATTATAAATTTCTGAATTATTTAATTATTTGCAAAAATATTAATTTTAATGATATAAACACAAAACTCATACAATTAATTACAATTTTTAGTTTAACTGCTTATTTTCAACAACAAAATCATGTTTTTGTCAGATAAACCTGTATTTTAAAACTTCAGTGGTATTTTAACTCCGGTTCGGAAATTAATATAAGAAGGAACATGTAAGCCATCAGCAGGATTTAACGGAATTTCATATTTCAATAATCCTAAACTACCCTGTAATTCGGCAAATAGAAAACCAAAATTCAAATTAAACTGAGCTCCAACACCTAAATCTATATTAATATTTGTATATCTTGCATCAATATCTACAGTTGGAGTTTCGGTTTTGTTGAAATTAATGATATAACCAAAACCGCCCAATGCATACAACCCAAAATCTTCAGAATTATCACCAACAATAAATTGCTGAAAATGTGCATTAATCAAAAAATAAGATGAAGTATTTTTTATATCAGCAACCTCTTGTGAAGTGGGAATAAAATAAGTTAAATTCGCATTAATTGCATTTGAAGTACTTAAGTTAAACCATCCATTGGCACTCAAACCTATACGAAATTTATCATCGAAACCCGATTCGAATATTTTCATTGCAGCCAAACTTCCTCCAACTGCCAACATTGATTTTTTCCCTCTTTTTCCTCTTCTTCTTCTTCTTTTGTCAGCCTCATTATTTGAGCTATTTTCATCAACATCAAAGCCAGATGTAATAGTTGATTTATAAGGAGTATAAGACATTTGAGCAGGTAGCAAATCAGATAACAATATCACTAAAGCAAAAAGTAAAATTTTCTTCATTTAAATAAATTTATTTATATATAAAACATTTTTCACTGTTTCAGACAACTATTTATATTAAAGTGTTGTCTATAAAAACAAATTAAAACAAATATATTTTACAATAATGAAAAAAATTAGCTTAGTTTTAGCCCTGTTAATTATTGCAATTATCTATTCATGCGATAAATACGAAGAAGTAAAAAAAGAAGGTGATTTGATGCCTGATATGCAACAAAGAGCCTTTATGGGCGAAGTAACTTCTACAACATGCGGTATTTGTGGTGGCAGTGGTTACAATAATTTTAATTTGATGAAGAAAAACAATTCGGGTAAAATTATTGCATTGGCTTTTCATTGTAATTTCCCTCAAGATTCAATGCAAAGTCCACTTTATTTTTCTTACAGTGGATCACGTCCGACAGGTGGTGGAATTCCATCTTTCCACATTGGTGATAAAAAAGTTGATTACAGCAATATGCAACCACATATAGATACAATATTAAAAAAACCACTTGAAGCTCAAGTTAAATTCTCAACAATGGTAGTTGGCGATAGCATGAGAATAACTTCAAAAATTAAATTCTTTAAAAATGTTACTGGAGATTATTTCGTATCATTTTACTTATGCGAACACGATATTGATGGAAGCACTACAGCTCCTGCCGGATACAAACAATCAAGCGGAGGTGCTGATTACAAACATAATAATGTTGTTAGATTAGGAAATGAACCTAACAATGCTTATGGTAAACAAATAACAACCTTGGCTTCAACACCTGCCAATACCATATACAATTATAATTGTGGTATTTATATAAATCCACGATGGAACAAATCAAAGCTATATGTTTCAGCTGTTATCTGGAAAAAGAATCCAGTTGCTACAGATGAATGCCAATACTTATTCGTAAACGGATGGGATACTCAGGTTTACAAATAATTCTCTCTTTTCATAATTAAAATGTAGCTCGTATGCAATTTGTGTACGGGCTTTTTTTTTATTTGATACGAACTTCACTTATATCTGAAATATTTAAAAATTAAATTATCTTTATTGTCAATATTTTTTAGATATAAAATTTGTCATCTATTTACAACTTTACAGCATTGTTAGGTGTCTTTGATTGTATAAAATAATCATTTATTTATTATGAGAAATATCATTTATTTAATCATCAGTTTTTTTACAATATTAGTAATATCATCTTGCGAAAAAATATCAGAAGCCGAGTTAATTCCCGATAATCAACAAAGGGCATTTATGGGAGAAGTTACCTCAACAACCTGTGGCGTATGCGGAAGCACAGGGAGTGAAAATTTTAACCTCATAAAGAAAAACAATTCAGGAAAAATAATTGCATTGGCATTTCATTGCAACTACCCTCTTGATTCAATGCAAAGTCCACTTATTAATAGTTATGAAAATTCACGACCAACAGGCGGTGGAATTCCATCTTTTCATATTGGAGATAAAAGCACACCTCAGAATGGTATGCAAGCTTATGTTGATTCAATACTGATGAAATCGCCTGAAGCTCAGCTAAAGTTTTCAAATGTAATAGAGGGTGATAGCATGAAAATTACTTCAAAAATTAAGTTTTTCAAGAATGTAACAGGTGATTATTATGTGTCTTTTTATTTGTGTGAACATGATATAGATGGTGGCTCAACAGCTGGTGTTGGCTATAAACAAACAAGCGGAGGTGCTGATTACAAACACAATAATGTTGTAAGAGCAGGAAATACAGCTAATAATGCTTATGGTGAAAGAATTACTGCTTTAGAATCAATTCCGGCCAATACCATATACAATTATAATTGTGGCATTTATATAAATCCACGTTGGAACAAATCAAAACTATATGTTACAGCTGTTATCTGGCAAAAGAATCCAGTTGCTCAAGCACAATGCCAATACTTATTCGTAAACGGATGGGATACTCAGGTTTATAATTAAATCTCACTTTTCATAATTAAAATGATACCCGATTGAAATGTTTTCAATCGGGTTTTGTTTTATACAAAAGAATTTACAAATACAAATTAAAGCTATATTGAAAAAAAAGACTAATTTTGTGGTTTAAATAATTCATATGGCAAAAGTTATACAATTATCTGAAGCTGCATCGTTAGCAATACATGCAATGGTTCTGATAGGGCGTTCTGAAAATATCATTAATGTAAATGTAATTGCAGATTTAACCGGGGCATCTAAAAATCATCTGGCAAAAGTGATGCAAAGATTGGTAAAAGACAACTATATAAAATCAACCAGAGGACCAGCAGGTGGATTTCAGTTGAATAAACCTGCAGCAGAAATTACACTTTTGAATATTTATGAATCTATTGAGGGTCAGATATTAGATAAAGGTTGCCCAATGGATCGCCCTGTTTGTGCATTCGACAAATGCCTAATGGGTGGTATTATCAATAAACTAACTGTTGAATTTAGAGATTATATGAATAATCAAACTTTGGAAAGTTTTATTTAATAAATTGATGAAGTTCATTATTTAATCATAATCAAAATAATGATAATCAAACTCTTCGCCATAATCATAATCATCGTAATCATCGCTTATTCCATAGTCGTCCAAATCGCTATAAGTCCCGAATGAAACAGGTACTTTAATAAAACGATCACTTTCACTTAGCGGTATCTCAAAACTCATATTTTGAGTACATTCCGTAAATAATGGAATCATTCTTCTTTCAATCTTCTGCCTCAATCTTTCGGTTCTGCTTTTGCTTTTAAAATGCTCCAGACTATATATTTTGCCGAAATAATCTGTTTCGGTGCTTATTTTATTGATTTTCCCATAATTATCAATTTGCAGAATTACAAAAACTCTGCCTTCGAGTTTGTATAACTGCATAAAAAAAGGATATTTTATTTTCCCTTTCAAACATTGTTTTATTTCTTTTATTGCAGTTTCGTTATTTTTGTTATTATTTGAATAATTAGCATTCTGAGCATTTAAAGCAACAGATAAAAGGCTAATTATGATAAAAAAATAAATATATTTTAATTTTTGCATATTTCTTTATTTAATAGTCCAAAATTACAAAAAAATAAGTTTACAACTCAATATTATTATCAAAATGATGATGATGATGCAATTAAAATATTACTTAATTGCATCAACTCTTATCACAATTGCATCGCCCTGATGCAACTTTCCTTCATCAAGTTTAATATTCTCTTTTCTAATATTTTTTTGTCCAAACGAATTAAAAAGCATTTCCATTTCATGGGTATCGTATAGCAAATCAATATTTTTTGGACCGCCTGATATGTTTATAATTTGCTCTTTGTCAAAAACTTCAAGTATTACTTTTGCATTTGGTTTCAAAAATTTAAATAAATGATTGAAAGCATTTGCCTTTTCATTTTCGGGTAGATGAAAATAGATAATTCCGATGGCATCAAAACTTTCGAAAGGATAGTTTAAACTGGCGTAATCGCATACATCATAATTAATTACAACCCCAAATTCAGATGCTAGTTTTAATGCTTTGTCTTTTGCATTTTCACTTTGATCGAAGGCATAAACATCCCAACCCTTAAGAGCAGCGTAAACCGCATTTCGACCTTCACCTTCGGCTGGCAACAAAATTTTAGCAGGTTTACTGTTGTCAATAAAATTCTTGAAATATGTATTTGGCTCTTTACCATAAACATACTCATTCTCAGCGTATCTCGATTCCCATATTTCTTTCATAGTGTTTGTTTTAAAAAATATTTTTATAGTCTGAATTTCTATTATTTCCACATTTAATTACTGATAAAAATCAAGATGATTAATTGCTTATATTCATTAATTTTGCCAATTAATATTGATTTGCAATATTACGAAATAATTCAGATTTCATTATTTATTTAACTTCAAAATTCAGATGCAAATAGCCGACAAACTTTGGACAAAAAACTTCATCCTAATGTGTTTTGCCAACTTATTGATGTCTATTGCTTTTTATTTTCTGATACCCTGTTTGCCTGTTTTTCTTGAAAAAGCAATGCATGCCGGAAAAACACAGATAGGAATTGTTTTTGCAATTTATACGCTTGCCGCATTGCTCATCAGACCTTTTGCTGGCTATTTTGTTGATTCTTATGGAAGAAGTTTAATCTTTTTAATTTCTTTTTTTGTTTTTTCATTAATTTTTGGGGCTTTTTCGTTTGCCGAAACGCTAACTCAAATTGTAATACTGCGTTTTATACATGGATTGGCTTGGGGTATCAGCACCACAAGTTCGTCAACCGTAATTGTGGATTTGATTCCAGAAAAAAGAAGAGGAGAAGGTTTGGGATATTTTGGTATTTCAATGACCATTGGTTTGGCATTGGGACCTTATTTGGGTACAATAATAGCTGGAAACAATCATTTCGACACCATGTTTTTTGTGGCTTCATTGCTTTCGTTGTCGGGTTTTATAATGGCTTCGATGGTAAAATTTCCAAAATTTAATCATAAAAACCATACACCAAAATTTGAATGGTCGAAACTGATTGAATTGTCATCAGTACCCGTATCATTGATAATTTTGTTGGTATGTGTTTCATACGGAGGTGTAATTATATTCATATCCTTATATGCTAAAGAGATAAAGATTGAAAATTCAGGTTTGTTTTTTCTGATTTATGCTATTGGATTGGCTTTATCCAGATTAAAATCGGGTAAAATATTCGACAAATATGGACCGAATAAAGTATGCATTTGGGGTTTCTTGTTTTTGATTTCCGGATTGTTTATACTTTCATTTATTAAAAATGCGTCTGGATTTTATATTTCAGCATTATTTATCGGTATTGGCTTTGGAATTATTTTCCCGGTATTTCAGGCAATGATAAACAATATCGTTAATATCAGGCAAAGAGGAGTAGCAAATTCAACGTTTTTTACTGCTGTTGATATCGGTATAGGCTTAGGAGCCGTAATATCTGGAATTCTGGCTGAAAATTTTTCACTAAGTTTTACATTTATTGTTTGTTCAGTTATTGTTTTATTAGCAGCATTTGTTTTTTATTTTTTAGTTTTACCCATCTATCATCGAAAAATAAAATATATAGAAAATCAATAATTTAGATAATTTTTATTTATTTATTTCTTGTACTTATATTGTTTGTGAATAAAAAAACACACAAATTGCAACAAAAAACAGTGTATTGTTGTTATTATTATGTAATAAAAATCAAAAAATAGATGAAAACACTTACAGAATTTATTATAGAAGAACAAGCCAAATACCCAAGTGCCAGCGGCAACTTAACCCGTTTATTAAACGATTTGGGTATTGCAGCCAAATTTGTAAACCGCGAAGTTAATAGAGCCGGATTAACCAATGTAATGGGTTATAACGATGAAGTAAATGTGCAAGGCGAAGCTCAAAAGAAATTAGATGTATATGCTAATGAGCAATTTATTGCTGCTTTACGTTCTGGTGGCGAATGTTGTGCCATTGCCTCTGAAGAAGATGAAAAAATTATTGCTTTCGATAATGACGTTTCACAATCAGGCAAATATGTAGTTGCTATTGATCCATTGGATGGCTCATCCAATATTGAATCAAATGTTTCTATAGGTACTGTTTTTTCTGTTTACCGCCGTCTTTCGATGGTTGGTAAAGGAAGAGTTGAAGATTTGTTACAAAAAGGGACAGAAATTGTAGCTGCGGGTTATATTATTTATGGTTCTTCAACCATGCTTGTTTATACCACGGGCAGAGGAGTCAACGGTTTTACACTTGATCCTTCAGTTGGTTTATTTATCCGTTCTCATCCAGATATGAAATATCCTGAGGCTGGCACCATTTATTCCATAAACGAATCCAATTCAATCTATTTCCCTGAAGCTATCAGAGAATATCTTAAATACTGCCATGCAGATGATCCTGAAACAAATCGCCCTTACATTACCCGCTATATCGGTTCAATGGTGGCTGATTTTCATCGCAATCTGATAAAAGGCGGAATTTTCCTATATCCGGGAACCATGAAAAATCCATCAGGAAAACTAAGGTTGTTGTACGAATGTAATCCTATGGCTTTTCTAGCCGAACAAGCCGGGGGCAAAGCCTCACATGGATTTGGCAGGATTCTGGAAATACAGCCAACTGATATTCATCAGCGTTCACCATTCTTTGCTGGGCCAACTTATATGGTAGAAAAAATTGAAGAATATATGCAAACGTATTCTCCTGATTTCGGGAAATAATACCAAACTGATTTATGAATCAGTTCATTTCTGATTGGTATAAATTTTGACAATTCATAAGAAAAGCCATCGGGATTATTTCCGGTGGCTTTTTTTGTGCACAAATTTTCTTGATTATTACCTGAAAAAACAAATTCATTTATTCTTCCTCGGCTACTGCACCACCTTTGAAAAGCAAGGATTTGTATTTTAATGAGGGTGATTTGATAAATTCCCCCAATCCATATTTTTCCCATTTGCTGTCAACTAGTTTAATAGTTTCATCGTCAACTACAACTACATTGGGCCATGGGCGTTGAAAATCATCATATTTCAATGTTTTTCTTGTGCCATCCACTACAAGTATATTGAGCTTTTTGCCCTCATTATTTACTGCATAAAACATATCTCTTTCGGGATCTATATTATTGGCAAACAACCATACTACATCCGAAAATTCATCCAGATTTACATTGCTATCCATACAAATAATATAATTAAACCCAGCCAAAACATCTTTGTCGGATATTTGCTGTATAAGTTTGCGGATGTGTTGTTTCTGATTTTTTTCGATAGCCAGTAACAATATGGGCAAATTTTGATTTTGCAGGCTTTTAAAACTTTTTATTTCATCAAAAGCATTAAAAACATTCGCATCAAAAGCATTAATACTAGCTTGTTGCAATTCTGTTTTTAGTGTAGCATCAATACCCAACTTGCTACCAACAGCAAATCGTGTGCTTGAATGATCGAGCACATCCATAGGTCCTCTATTAAAGTAAAAATCATCAATGGGATGGGCATTTTTTACTATTGCACTAATAACGTCGGCGTAGTTATGAATATTAATATCACCATCCACACAAATCATTATTTTATTAAACATCATTTGACCGGCTCCCCACAAGGCATTCATAACTTTGATGGCATGCCCTGGATAATCTTTTTTAATTTTTACAATAACGATATTATGAAAAACACCTTCAACAGGCATAGCCATATCCAATATTTCGGGCAACATAGCTAAACGAATGGGACTAAGAAAAATGCGTTCAGTAGCTTTGCCAATATAAGCATCTTCCTGAGGTGGTATTCCTACTATGGTAGCTGGGAATACCGCATTTTTGCGATGCGTAATGCAAGTAACATGAAAACGTGGGTAAAAATCCTGAAGCGAATAATAGCCTGTATGGTCGCCGAATGGTCCTTCGATAACGAGGTCTTCCATTGGGTCAACATAGCCTTCTATAACAAAATCAGCATCATTAGGAACTTCAATATTGTTGGTAATACATTTTACCAATTCTACTTTTTTCTTTCGCAAAAAGCCAGCTAACATATATTCATCCACATTATCGGGTAGTGGAGCTGTTGCTGCATAGGTATAAGCCGGATCGCCACCCAAAACTACACTTAGGGGCATGCGTTGTCCAAGTTTTTTGTATTCGTGATAATGACGGGCTGAGTTTTTGTGTAAATGCCAATGCATTCCGGTGGTATTGCTATCGAATACCTGCATTCGATACATACCCATATTTCGCTTTCCGGTAAGTGGGTCTTTGGTATTTACCAAAGGTAAAGTAATAAAAGGACCTCCATCGTGTTTCCAACTGGTAAGTATGGGTAGTAGCGATAAATCGGGATTGTGATTGATAACTTGCTGACAATCTCCTTTGCCTTTTTTTACTTTGGGCATCCAGGAGGCAATGTTGCCCAGCATGGGTAATACTTTTAGTTTATCGCTTATGCTGTTGTGTGGTTCGGTAAGTTGTTGAAATATTTTTTCAATTTCCATACCAATTTCATCTAAATTACTTACACCCAAAGCCATACACATGCGCTGATTACTCCCCATCGAATTGATAAGCAATGGAAATTGAGTGCCGGTGTTTTCGAACAGCAGAGCTTTGCCTCCGTTTTTTGAAATACGATCGGTAATTTCGGCAATTTCTAGATATGGCGATACTTTTTCGGTAATTCTAATCAGTTCGCCAGCCAATTCGAGTGATTGTATAAAGTCTTGTAGATTTTTAAAAGCCATTGCGTTTTTATTTTTAATGATTTTACGACCCTTATGATGGATAAGTTAGCAAACATATCTCTATTGAGTATTAGTCAGCATTGTACAAAATTAGTATTTTTATTAATATCTGCTAATAATCAACAATTAAATTTTTAGTAAATATCATCTAAACAAAGTTTTTTGAAATGAGTTTTTTTGTAATTTTACATTCAGAAAAAATAATTTTTTAATACATAAAATGCAAGAAAAACACTTATCATAATTTGGTTTTTATATGCATATTTATGAAGAAAATACAGTAAAAAGCAAGCAAAAAAAAACAGTTTTCAAAAAAATGTTAACAGAAATTAACAATTTTTTTTATACTGATACAAAGCATGTTACAGCGATTTTGAAAAAAAAATGCATTTTTTTTTGCCATATTTTCGAGTTTTGTACATATAATAATAGAAAGGGACAATGAAGAAGACATATTCTTCGGCAGAAATTTTAGAGGGGTTCAGAAAAAATAATGAAGAAATAATTATATTTGCTTATAATAATTGTTTCGGTTTTATTTTAGATTATGTTTTAAAAAACAATGGAAGGAAAACTGATGCTGAAGATGTGATGCAGGAGTCGATGATTTTGTTTTTCAGAAAATGCAAGAAGTCAAGTTTTGAAACCGAATATCAACCTTTAACATTTATAGTTAATACAGGGAAATTTTTATGGCAAAACAAACTTAAAAGTAACAATTATAATCAAACGAAAATTCCGATTGATTCTGTTGAATTTGATAAAATCAATGATTTTAGCGAAGAAACTGACAATAAGGAAGAAATCAGGTTAAATGAAAAACGATATGAAGAAAGAAAAAAGGTTTATAAATCGTGCTATTTAAAACTTAATATTGATTGCAGAAAAATAATAGCATTGACAATAGAAGGCAAAAATAACAAAGAAATAAAAAAAGCAATGCAATTTGCAGATGAAAATATAACCGTAGATAGAAAACGCAGATGCAAACAAAAACTATTAGATTTAATTAGTAATCACCCAAAATACAAGGAGCTTAACAATGAGTATTGAAAAGAGAAAACTAGTACAAAAATATCTCGACAAGGAAATGTCGGAAGAAGAAATAAAGCATTTTGAATCGGAATTAAAAACCAATCCCGATTTATATGAAGAGCTTTTATTTCATAAAGAAGTGGATGGGGCAATTAAAGAATTGCTTGAGGAAAATTTATTTATCAAAAACTTAGAAAAAGCCCATTCATCTTATTTAAAAACGATTGAAAAGGGTGGAAAAATAAATATTTTTAGCCGAAAATTTGCTTTTATGCCCAAGGCAGATCGTCCGAAAACCCGTCCGATAGTATGGTATGCTGCGGCGGCTATGGCTACTATGGTTATTGGAACTGCTTCGTACTTTGCCATTGTTTCTAATAACAATTCGCCATCAGGCTTATATGCCGAATATAAAATACCTTATGATGCACCCAGCGTGCAACGTAGCGGAAACGGCAACCAGAGCGAAGATTTGTTTATGAGCATATTGGCTTTATTTAACCAAAAAGATTATAAAGCCTGTATTGCAAATTGCGACAAATTACTTGCAAAAGGCGATACACGTTCGAGCATATTCTATTACAAAGGGCTGGCACTGCTCGAAAGCGATGATGCCACCAATGCCATTGCAAATCTGAAAAAAACAGCTGCCGATAACCAAAGCGAATTGCAACAAGAAGCCGAATGGTATTTGGGACTATCATATCTGAAAGCCGAAGATACGGATAATGCAAAAAAACAATTTTTACGTATAAAAGATTTATACCCTTACTACCAAGAAAGAGCAACAGAAATACTACAAAAACTAAAATAAACTAGCCTGAATATATTCAGCAACAGGCATATTCTGAAGATAATTATGCTTGTTGCTTTCAATATATAGTTAAAAATAATAATAATAAAACATTTTACACATGAAAGTAAAAAATGAAATTTCCGAAACCATCGGACAAGTGAAAAAAGAAGAAGTAATGGAGTTGAAACAAAAAATTGAATTATTACTCCCGTTTCTGATTAGTGTGAACATTGCCGAGCAAAAAAACAAACAAAAGCTAGGTGACAAAGACAGAGGTTTTCTCGAAAAAATAATTGATTACTGCAACCAGAATCCTGCGCTTATACCAAGCTATATGGATAATGCCGAAATGCAGAAAGATTTTTATTTTTACCGCGATTTAATTGAAATAACAAGGGCATTCGGTATTTTGCTTACCAAAATGGAAGATACTGCCATGCTTGCCGGAACCGAAGCACTGGCTGCTGCCAATGTATTTTACAATGCGGTGAAAACTGCTGCTAAACAAGGCGTACCCGGCGCCGAAGATATTTATAATGATCTTAAAAAACGCTACCCAGGCGGCGGTAAAGCAAAAAACGAAACTAATCAGCCTGTATAACAGAAGTTTTATTTCTGATAACTATCAGTCCTGAAAAATCATCCGATGATTTTATATGTCATCGGATGATTTTGGTAAGAATATAGAAAAATAAAAATTCTATGAATAGCAATGAAGAATCTAATTATATTGTGTTAAAAGACAGTTGTAGTCATAGCCATCTTACTGCTAACTACCGCCGCATACCATTGATATATACTTCTACTCAATATCAATGTCATTCTCACACTATATCATTGTCATTTTCTACCTATATCAATGTCATTTCTACCCGGTATCAATACCATCTGCACCCAGTATCGATGTCATTTGTACCCACTATTAATTCCTACTCTACCCCCTATCAATGTCATCTGTACCCGGTAATAATACCTGCCTTACCCACTAATAAATGTGCTCTTACCCACTATCGATGTCATTTTCACCCTATATCAACAGTATCAGAACAGACTAACAACAGTGGTATTTACCTGTTAGCACCACTATTTGGCACACATAGCAGGATATATAAACAGAATATGAGCTATACAAATTATAACAACAAGCAGTATGGCAAATATATATGCAGTATAAATACACAGCATCACTTAAATACGGCCAAGCTGAAAAATGGTATCTATTTTATATCGGTTCGCAACAATACCGAAACTTTTAAATCTA
>CAZWRD010000050.1:0-19194 GCA_964636105.1 uncultured Bacteroides sp. | reverse complement strand
TGTAAAAAAGTCAGAAGACTGAAGACAGAAGTCCGAAGTGGTGCGTAACGTAATAAAGTGAATTTGATAATATGGATTAAATGCTTAAAAAGCCCTGATAGCACGCACAAAATAAGTATTGAACTTATTGTTATAATTTGCTGTACCGCTATAAAAACTAAAGTTCCATGCGAGATTTCCATCACCCTCTGAACTACTCCAAAAGAAGTACAAATTTTCAATTATTGTTGCTCCCGTAATTGTTGACAATGATTTGTTGACATTAAAACGGTTTTGCCATAATAAAACCAATTCATCTATTGACGGCAAATACCAATCATTTTGATTTCCACTTACCAAATCTAAACACAATTTTGCTGCACTATTTATATGTCCTGCCTGACCAACAATAGCATTACTGTTACTTAAACCATCCCAGCTGCTTTGCGCATTAGTGCCAATTAATGCAGAATTAAGATTACTCCATACATGTGATGTACTTTGATTATTAATTGCAACTATCAAACCGTGTTCTTGGCCTAGTGAATCTTGCCAAAGATGAAAAACAACTCCACCTCCGTATTTTTCACCAATATAATGGCTAAAACCGCTATTTCCGGAAGGCCCTTGTGGACCAACTAACGAAACACCAGTAGCTGACCATGCGCCTGAAGTTTTGGGACCAAATAAGGTATTTGTTGCAGTATTGATGTAAAAATCTCCATTTCCCCCTGTAGTATTCGTTGGATTGGTAATTCCATTAAGTATAGCAGTGCCATTTATACCGCTTGTTCCAGCAGGACCTTGTAATCCTTGTAATCCTTGAGGTCCTTGAGGTCCTTGAGGTCCTTGAGATCCTGTAGGACCAGCAGGTCCTTGCGGACCGATTGCAGAACTTCCTGAACTATTAGCATATAAAGCAAAAGGGACGCTTAATAATTGACTTGTGCCTGTAATTGAATAATTATTACTTCCAAGTGGATCGGTTTCGGTTTTAATAAAAAAAGGACCGTTTGACCAATCAATAGAAGAAAAAGTACCGGAAACTGCAGAACCACTACCTATTTCTAAACTTGCCAAACCATTAGCATTTGTGGTTGGTGTTTGTGTTTCTATATAAACAGCATTACCTGTAGCTGAACCTTTTAGAATGCTAATGCGCATTCCAATTACTTGGTTGGAAACCAAAGCATTTGTGTTGTTTCTGATTACAGCCTGATAGCTCATTTTTTCTGGAGCTTGTGCCCACACTGTTGCTGTTATTATTACAGCTGCTAAAATTGTAAATATATTTTTCATAAAGTTTAATGTTTTATGATTTTAAATGATTTAATTGTTTTGTTTTCTTGATTTACTAATTGGAGGAAGTATGTTGCAGCTGGCAAGTTTGCCATATTTATTTTTGTTAGCTGTTCAGTAATTTGTCCGCTGTTTATTAATTTACTTTGTATATCATACAGTTGATAGTGCATAGTTGATTGTTGAAAGTCAATAACTGTAAGGTTTAAAAGGTCGCTAACAGGATTTGGAAATGCGCTTAATGAAATATTCAATTTTGATTCATTAAACCCAATTGTAAAAATTTCATAAGGTTGTTGAATGCCCTGTGCCACACTGCCATTGCTAGTAATATTTGTAGTATAAACCATCTGTCCGATACTATATGTGGCAGATCCTCCGATGCCAGCAGCATTGCCACTTGTAGTATTTACAGATACCTGAGCTTCTGTTGAACCCACCCATAGAAGTGCTGATGCAAGTATTATGATGGGTGTTGATTTGTTTTTTGTCATATTGATTTGTTTTTAGTTTTCTTTATTGTTTTAAGGACAAAATTATACAACTATCAGAAATATTGTTTTATGAGTTTATTCTTTAAGTATTAACTCATAAATATTTGCAGTGAATTCTAATAATCAATCCTTTTTGTATTGGTTTTGTTATGTTTCGCAATTTAATTAATGTTTTATACTGCAAATTTACATTATTATTTTAAAAACCAAGCTCCTCTGTGTAAGAATTTTGAAAACGGAAGTTGGGCAAAGCGAAATCCCGAGAATATAGTGATTCGGGAACGGTAGTTGAACATAACGAAATACTGGGAACGGAGGTTTGTGAGAGGTGGTAATTGAGCATAGTCGAAATACTCTCCCTGCATAGCTACTTACTGATAGGGCAGTATGCTTGAATAGGGTTGTTTTCTATATGTTATTTTTAGTTAAATATTCTTTCACGACTATAGCTACTGTTTCTTTTGATATCAATTTGCTTTTACAATAAGAACTTTCTAACCAATCCTCTAGTTTTTTATTTCCTTTACTCGCATTACAAGAACAACAACATAAGGCTATATTATCTGAATTGTTTATTCTAATATCATTTATAATATGCTCCCAAGTTGCTTTATGTTTTCTAGATATATTTGAAAATTCAATATTACAATATACACATTTTATATCTCTTTCTTGTACTATATTTTCAACTTCTTTTGATATTCCCCAACAGTTTGCCATTATATTAATAAATCTTTATTTGTATAATAATCAAAATCAAAGTAATGTTTTTTGTTTTTTACCCAAATTTCGCCAACTATTCCTTTGTCACATTTATCTACAGGAATTGCTCGGCTTCCATTTAATTCATTTAGTGAACCGAAGAAAATTGAAAACGAATTATAATCAAATTGAACTGCCATCCAACAAGCTCGAGCATTATATCGTTTTTCTGATAATTGAGCTTTTTCATATACTGAATCACCAAGATTATATCGTGTATTTAATTTTCCGTTTTTTTGAAACTTATTTCTTGCTTTTACACTTATCACGAAACTTTCACCATCTTTTTCACAATAAATATCAGCAAAAGTTTCATTCATCGATTCGTCATTTAAATTCCGTATCCTATCAAATTTATTATCTACTAATGCTTTCAAAGCAAACAATTCTCCTAATTCACCAAGAGATTTTTTTCTAGCAGCTTCTTTTTTATTTGTTGTTATCATTTTTTTCCTTTAAGCTTGCCCGCTAACATTATTATAACCTTACCAAAGCTAATACAAGCCTGAAAAATATGGAGACTAACCCTAGCTTTTGGTAATTTTTTCATTGCAAATTTACATTTTTATTTTAAAAACCAAGCTCCTCTATATAAAAATTTTGAAGACGGAAGTTGAGCATAGCGAAATCCCGAGAACATAGTGATTCGGGAACGGAAGTTGAACATAACGAAATATTGGGAACGGAGCTATTGCCAGAGGGGTATCCTCCACTAAAGGAAGCTATACCGGCAAATATACATCAATATCTATAAAAACAAAATCTTTAAGTATTAAAATTTATGAGGGGTTTGCATCATTCTTAGTTTCTTATCCTATTGTTTTATGTTTACAACTAATTATTGTATTTTTGCACTCCGAAATTAGTTTCAATTAATAAATCACACTTAAATTCATTGTATGAAGAAAAACGACTTTCTTTTTATAGTTTTGGCTTTGTTTATCGTATTGCCATTTATACCCCTTCCGTTTACAGTTGCCTTGCAAAAAGCATTTATCTACAATCCGCAATATTGGGTTATTACCAGTTTTATAAAATTTGCCCTGCTTGCTACTATGGGCGAAGTTATAGGTTTAAGAATTAAAACGGGCAACTATAATGAGAAAGGTTTTGGCATATTGCCCAGAGCCATCGTTTGGGGATTTTTGGGAATAACCATAAAACTTGCTTTTGATGTATTTGCAAACGGAGTACCGGCTTTTCTCGAAAAATCGTGCAGTATTGTTGGCGTTGGCGATGCCATGAAAGCCAAAGATATTTCGGATGCCATAGCACAAGGCATAGGCGGCACACGCTTGCTTGCAGCTTTCTGTATCAGCACAGCCATGAATTTGATTTATGCACCCGTAATGATGACTTTGCACAAAATTACCGATACTCATATTGTTGACAATGGTGGTACTATAAGTGGTTTGTTCAGCAAAATAAAAATGGGTGAAATATTGGGACGTATCAACTGGAATGTACAATATAATTTTGTGTTTAAAAAAACCTTACCATTTTTTTGGATACCGGCTCATACCATAACTTTTATGCTGCCTGCCGAATACCGTGTGGCATTTGCAGCCATATTGGGCATTGCTTTGGGCGTTATACTTTCATTGGCAGCTATCAAAGCCAAAGCAAAATAATCAGACAATTTTTACATTTATATCATGATAAAAAACAAATTCAGAATAATACTCACCGTGCTGGGTATTATCACATTATTGCCTTCTTACGGGCAAAAAGACAGTGCTAAATTCGGTATCAGATTCAATGGATTTGTCAACTCGCAGCTGATGTACGACAGCCGTCAGACTGTTGGTGGAAGAGAAACCATGCTGCTATTGTATCCCGAAAATTTTAAAGCAGATAAAAACGGCAACGACATCAATGCAAATCCATCTTTTAATCAGTTGGCAATGATAACCCGCCTTACCGGCAAAGTATGGGGTCCCGATGCTTTTGGAGCTAAAACAGCTGCATTGTTCGAAGGCGATTTTACCGGACAAACCAATAACGATAACAACGGATTCAGGTTGCGACATGCCTATCTGAAGTTCAACTGGCAAAAATCCGAACTTTTAATAGGTCAGTATTGGCATCCTTTTGATGTACCTGAAATGTTGCCCGGAACCTTATCCTTAAATACCGGAGCACCTATACATGCTTTTTCACGTCATATCCAAATGCGATTTTCGCATAATTTCGGAAATCTGAAAGCCATTGCAGTAGCAGCTTCGCAACGCGATTATGCCAGCGAAGGTCCTTTGGGTGCAAAATCCGATTATATGCGTAATGCTGTTATACCCAATATGCATTTTCAGTTGCAATACAATATAGGCAAGCATATGTTAGGTGGCGGTATTGATTATAAAATACTTCAGCCCCGTTTATCAACAGATAGTTTGATAAAAACAAATGAAAAAATAGCATCAATGGCAGCAATCGGGTTTGCAAAATTAAGTTTCAAAGCATTCGATATAAAATTACAGGCAAGCTGGGGCGAAAATTTATCAGAACACACCATGTTGAGCGGCTATTATGAAAAGAGTATTGATACGCTCACCCGCGAAACCAAATATGAAAATTCATCCGTATTAAGTGCCTGGCTCGATGCATCAACCAATGGAACCAAATGGAGATTCGGAGTATTTGCAGGCTATACCAAAAATATGGGTTACGAAAGCAGCATAGCCACTAAGGGTAAATTTTATGGCAGAGGCAACAATATCGATTTTATTTACCGCATTTCGCCACGAATTACTTATACTACAGGTCAATTGGTTTTCGGCAGCGAGTTTGAATACACCGCAGCCGCTTACGGAACTGCAGATACAAAAGGAAAAGTAAACAATACAAAAACCTATGGCAATTTCAGACTATTGCTAAGTGCTACCTATAATTTTTAAACGATAAATACGTATTAAAATCAATACAATTAAACAATGAGGATGATTTTAATCGTCATCCTCATTGTTTTTTTACTTTAAACAAACCAAACAGGTTTTAAAAACTTGTTTGGTTTGTTGTATAAAATTAACTTGCTCTTTTTGAAATAAAATCATACTTACAAAGTAGATAATTAAATCTTTTTAACGTAATTTTGTAAACTGCAAATAACAATCAAACAATTTTATCGTTAATGCATTAAAATACTATAAAGAATATGACAGAAAAAATCAGCATACTTTGGGCAGACGACGAAATAGACCTTTTAAAACCACATGTAATGTTTCTCGAGGCAAAAGGTTATCATGTAATTACATCAAACAGTGGTGGCGAAGCAATTGATTTGCTTAAAACCAACGATGTGGATATTGTATTTCTGGATGAGCAAATGCCCGGATTATCAGGTATCGAAACCTTAATACAGGTAAAAAACCTATATCCAAGCATACCAGTTGTTATGATTACCAAAAGTGAAGAAGAGTCGATAATGGAAGATGCCATTGGTTCAAAAATATCTGATTATCTCATTAAACCCGTAAATCCCAATCAGATTATATTATGTATTAAAAAAAATCTGGAAACCAAACGTTTGCAAAGCGAAAAAGCAAGTCATTCATATCAACAGGAATTCCGCAAAATAAGCATGGATGTTTCGAGCCGTCCAGATTATAACGAATGGGTTGATATTTATAAAAAACTCGTTTATTGGGAAATAGAATTAAAAAAATCGCAAGACGAAAGTATTGTTGAGATTTTGAAGATGCAAAAAAATGAAGCCAATTCTCAGTTTTGCAAATATATTGAAAGAAATTATTTGGATTGGGTAAAACCATCAACCAACGACAAACCCATACAATCTCAAACCGTACTTAAAGAAAAACTTTTTCCATTACTTAACGATGACAAACCTACTTTTTTGCTTGTTGTAGATAATCTGAGATACGATCAGTGGAAAACCTTGCAACCACTTATTGAAGAACATTTAAAGGTAGAATCCGACGACATTTATTACAGCATTTTGCCATCAGTAACTCAATATGCACGAAATGCCCTGTTTGCAGGTTTGATGCCTTCTGAAATCAGTAAAAAATATCCACAACTTTGGCTTGATGAAGACGAAGAGGGTACAAAAAATCAATTTGAACCCGATTTATTAAACGAAAATTTGCGTCGTTTCGGTAAAGATATAAAAACATCATATCATAAGGTTTTAAACCTTAATTTTGGGAGAAAATTGGTTGACAACCTCCCTAATTTGATGAAGAACAGACTAAATGTGATAGTGTATAATTTTGTTGATATGCTTTCGCATGCACGCACCGAAATGGATATTATTCGCGAATTGGCCGATGATGAAGCAGCTTACCGCTCCCTTACCTTATCATGGTTTGAGCACTCACCACTATTTGATATTATTAAATTTTTGGGCGAAAAAAATGTAAATGTGGCCATTACCAGCGATCATGGTTCAATTAAAGTTAATAATCCTATTAAGGTTAAAGGCGATAAAGCTACTAGTACCAATTTGCGTTATAAAATTGGCAAAATGTTAGATTATAATGAAAAAGATGTTTTTGCCATTAAAAATCCTACAGATGGGTTTTTGCCCAAATTGAATGTAACATCTTCATTTATATTTAGCCGCAACAACGACTTTTTTGCTTATCCTAATAATTACAATTATTATGTAAGTTATTATCTTAATACATTTCAGCATGGAGGAATTTCGATGGAAGAAATGCTTATTCCATTTATTATATTGAGAAACAAATAATCAAATATCAGTTTTTTATTTAATGAATCAAATATTTAAAGAAGTAACATCAAACAATTTACCCCTAATTGCAAAACAAATTATAGATTCTTATAGCGGTAGTAAAATTTTTGCTTTTTTTGGTAAAATGGGTGCAGGCAAAACAACTTTGATAAAAGAAATATGCAATTATCTGAAAGTTGAAGATATTGTTTGCAGCCCTACTTTTGCAATCATTAACGAATATCATACTATTGAAAATGAGAGTATTTATCACTTCGATTTCTATCGAATAAAGTCAGAGAAAGAAGCTTATGATATTGGGTATGAAGATTATTTTTATAGTGGAAATTATTGTTTTATTGAATGGTCGGAAAAAATAACAGAACTTTTACCTGAAAAATACGTAAAAATCCAGATTGATGCTAATGATGATTCTGACGAAAGAGTTATCGTTTGCGAAATAATAAAATAATGGATTCAAATCAGGAAAATTTCTTAAAATTTTCATCTGAGGGTTTTTTGCCTCAGGAAGAAATGCTTGAAATAAAAAAGCAGCAAACTTCTTTAACCATAGGTATTCCAAAAGAAGTTTATAACAACGAAAATAGAGTAGCTTTGGTACCCGAAGCTGTAAACCTATTGGTTGCAAATGGGCATAAAGTAATAATAGAAGAAGGTGCTGGTAATGCGGCACATTTCGATAATGCAGAGTATGTAGAATCGGGTGGCAATATCGTTTACAGTAATCAGGAAGTGTATAAATCAGATATTATTCTGAAAGTTGCACCAATGAATTGTTCTGAAATACCATTGCTAAAAAACAGACAAACTATTATTTCGGCATTAAATATTGCCAATAGAAGCAAAGAATATTTTAAGGAATTAACCCAAAAAAAAGCTACGGCTTTGGCTTTTGAATACATTAAAGATAAAACCAAAACCTATCCCGTAACACGTTCTATCAGCGAAATTGCCGGAAATACTTCTGTTTTGTTAGCTGCTGAGTATTTGAGTGATTCAAGGTTTTCGAAAGGCATTATGCTAGGTGGCGTTTCGGGAATAACGCCAACCGAAGTTGTAATAATCGGAGCTGGTACAGTTGCCGAATATGCTGCCCGTGCAGCAATGGGTTTGGGTGCTTATGTAAAAGTTTTCGATAATTCTATCTACAAACTTCGTCGTTTGCAAAACAATCTGAATGTGAGGATTTTTACTTCAATTATTGAACCCAAAGTATTACTGAAAGCTTTAAAAACTGCACATGTTGTAATTACAGCCCTTCATTCAGGAAATGGAAGAACTCCTTGTATAATTACCGAAGAAATGGTAAAGCAAATGAAGCAAGGTTCTGTTATTATTGATGTAAGTATTGATCAGGGAGGATGTGTAGAAACTTCAGAAATAACCAGTCATAACAACCCCGTTTTTGTTAAGCATGGAGTTACGCATTATGCCGTTCCCAATATATCTTCAAAAGTTCCTCACACAGCTTCTTATGCTTTAAGCAATTGTTTTACACCAATACTTTTAAATATTGGATCTGAAGGTGGGGTTGACAATATGTTGAAATCAGATTATGGAGTAAGGCAAGGGGTTTATATTTTTAATGGAATTGTTACAAATAAATATATTTCTGATACTTATCAGATGCCTTATCAGGATATTGAACTGCTAATGGCAGCTTTTAGATAAAAAAATAGCCTTCGTATTTTGAAGGCTATTTTTTTATCAAATAATACCAAAGTGATTTATAAGCTATTTCACTATGGTAATTTTTTTAGTTATTGTGCTTTTATCAGATATAATACTCACATAATAAATCCCTTTTGATAATTCTGTCAAGTTCAAAATATGGGTTTGATTTGTCAATGTATTTTCCCAAACTTTTTCACCAACAATATTATATACTTCAGCTTTCAAATGATTTGCTTTAATCTCAGTAAGATTAATAGAGAATAAGCCATTTCCCGGATTTGGGTAAATGTCAATAACTTGCATTTCATTAGCTTCAATACCAGTTGTGTTTTTCTTTATTGAAAAGATTCCTTCCTGATTTTGGGTAAAATTATATGAACCACCACCAGTACCGCCAGGATTTGGAGAAATACTACTTAGATAGAAATTGCCATTGGCATAGCCGCCCCATCCAAAATTAAAATGGTAATAATCATTAGTTGTCCCCTGATAACCATCCAAAACAAAAGCATGTCCGGCACTTCCATCATCACCGGCATATAATATCGGACGGGCAGCATCTAATTCTGCTTTGATTTTTGTTTTCCAGTTTGCGTCAGTAAACGCTGATTTTTGAAAATATGCAGCAGTAGAATATTTAAAATTATTCACAAATGCTTTTTGAGCAGTTGGCCAAGGGTAGTTTCCGGCTGCACCAACAACTGCACCAGAACCATTTAAATCATAAGCCATTTCAACAGCTATACCACAATGATACATAATTTTTGCAACTTCTGCATTTGAAGATGTAACAGAAATTGGCATTGCAGTCCAATTGTAAGTAGCAGTTGCAAAATTTGCACTCAATGTACCATAATTATTAGGAAATTGATTAGCTAGCGTATGCTCATAAGTGTGAGAGCCAACGCCTTGCAATGGCCATGCATGATATTTCATTATCATTGCCATAGCTGTAGCAACACAACCTGTTGGATTGTGATTACAATATGCAGGATCGTTATTAGCTGGTGTAAGTGCATTATAATAACAACCTTGATCCCAAGACAAACTTCCTAACAATGGCAATACTTGCGCAACACTTGCAGTTGATTTACTCGTACTTAAATAATTTGACCAAAATTCTTTAATTTCTTGGGTTGCCTGCAAGTTTTTTTCGCGGGTATAAAGAATCTCTTCTTTATACGATTTTAAAATCCAATTGAATGCAGCTGGCGTATTTTCTGTAAAATAATTTTGTTCAAGCGAATAGGCTAAAACCGGAATTGTATTACTCTCAGCAGAGATGATAATATAACCCTGATTTAAACTCATATTAAAAATATAGTAAACAGCTGAATTGTTTTCATTTACAGTAAATTCTTGTGAAATATTTATGCCTTCCATAGCAATCGGTTTTATTGCATTTTTTCTTTCGAAAAAGAAATTTTTTGCAAGTTTACGCGCAGTTTCTATAGGAACGATTTCTGAAAATGCATTTAAACCAATTAAAAGCATTAAAATGAATAGCAGATTTTTTCTCATTGTTATAGTTATTAAACAACAAAACCTTGAACAGACTGATGTTGTTCAAGGTTTTGCCGAAAATTATTAAATCTAATTTTTTAAAATATACATTTGAATATTAAATGATAAATTTTCTCCTCCATTAATTACAACCGCTTTTTCAACAAAACCGAAGAAATCGCCATCAGAAAATTGAGAATTGCTATCATTGTCTTTCCATGCCATTACATAATATTTGCCTTTGGCAATTGAGCTAAAAGATACTGAAGCTCCTGTGTAATTAACAGATTTAACCAAAGCATCATAAGAAGCTTTTGAATGAATTTCAATTTTTGTTCCAGATAAAGATGCAGTAGCAGGAATTATTTTGTTAGCATACTGAGGGTCAGTTGATGCAAATTTAGAAATATTTGTACTTATGTTTCCTGTTGTAGATCCAGCAGAACCAGTGTCATCTTTTTTGCATGCTGTATTTGCAATTAATAAACCAAATATCAGCGATATAAATAATATTTTCTTCATTTTTCTAATTCTTTAATTATTTAACAATAAACTTTTTAACTAATCTTTGTCCATTATTTTCAATAGAAATATAATATAAACCTTTGCTTAAATCTGAAAAATTAAAATCATGAGAAATTAAAGATTCAGATTTGTTGATGGTAATACTTTCAATTAGTCTTGATGTCATATCTAAAACATTTACAGTTACATCGCCAGTAAAATCATTATTAATCATCAATGAAAAGCTACCATTATTAGGATTTGGATAAATAATTGCATCTTCCAGATTATCATTCTCATTGGTTATTTTATTTCCAGCCATTGTTGAAGGATATAAACTTACAATAGCACCTTGTTGCTGTGTAAAATTACCATTACCATTAGATGTATTCAAATTGGTAAAATAGTAATAACCATCGCCACTGCCACCCCAACCAAAGTTTATATGGTAATATTCAGGATATTGAAACCCATCTACAATAAATGCGTGACCGCCCATGCTTCCTGATCCACGATACATAACTGGTTTACCACTGATTATATTAGAACGAATTAAGATATGCCATTTGATATTATCGTATGATGCTTTATCAACATACTGAGCAGATGATGCATAAGAGAAGTTAGTTTTAAATTTTTCGGCTGCAGTTTGTGTAGAAGCACTTGAACCACCTGGGGCATATTGCATATTAACTGAAACACCAGCATGATAGATTAGTTTTGCAACTTCAGCATTTTCAGCTGTTAAAGTTAAAGGCATTGCAGCATAATTATAAGTTGATGTTGCAAAATTTACATTATGTGCTACAACAGAAGTATAAGAGTTAGCTCCTACTCCTTTTGATGGATATGCCCAATATTTCATTAATTGAGCCATTGCTGTTGACACACAACCAGTAGGCATATGATTGCAGTAACCACTGCCACCATTGCCAGCAGGAACTAAAGTGTTATAAAAACAACTCTGATCCCATTTGGTTAATACCAAAGGACCAGCTTGAGCAATTGCCTCAGTAGATTTGGTAAATGAAGTTTTAGCATATTTTGCCCATGCCTCGCCTACTTCATTGGTCGATTTATAATTATTTTTTCTAATTGAAGAAATTTGTTCTTTGTAATTTTGCATTTCAGCTTCCAATGCAACATTTAAATTGTTAGGGAAGAAATAACTTTCAAATGAATATCCTAATACAGGATATGCATTAGATTCGGCCGATACCAAAACAAAACCTGGTTCGTTGTTTAAATTGAATACATAATATACAGGTAATCCGTTTTCTGTAACTGTAATTGCTTCGCTGAAAAATATATTGTTATAAGCAACATCTTTTGTTAGATTTACTCTTTCGTAAAACATATTTTTAGCAACTAATTTTGCTTTTTCTATTGGAACAATTTCTGAAAAAGCACTTTGTCCTATCAAAACCAATCCGATTACTAAGGAGACTAAATAAGTAAATTTTTTTCTCATTTTTTTAAAGTTTGATATTATTGATTATTTTATTATTTGATTAAACTTGTACATACATTTGGTAATCCAGCTTTTATATATTCATTTAATTTCTGAATATCATTTTTGGGCAATTTATCGCATTTATAAAGTTCCACTAATGGATTCTTTGAAATTATTTTTCCCATTAGTTCTTCTTTTGAAGGAGTTGCTGCCAATTTACTGTATTCTTCATAAGTATAACTTAAAAAAGCAACATTTTTATTAACGCCTCTATTGTCGAGCAAATAACCATTTGCCAATTGAGTAGGATATGCTAATTTGCCGGCATAATAAACATCTGTAATGTCTGGAAACGACATAATATCAGTTTTGTCATCCGACAACATTATTGGTACATTTTTACTGAAATCACCATTGGTTTTGTAAATAACAACAGGAGCTATTATGCTTACACTTGCCTGTTGAACTTCTGTTTTTTTACAGTTTTTCTGACATTTGCATGATATCATTGAAAATCCAACGATAAATGACATTAAAAAAATAATTGTTTGTTTTCTCATTATTTGATTATTTATTTGATTCCAAAATAGATAAAAAATCCTTAATAGCAATTAAGAATCTCAAGCCACAAAAATACGATAATTTCCTTTGTTTTAGTGTTATTCAAAAATTAAATTTTAGTTTGTTTCCGCCTTTTTAATTCATTAGTTATCAACATAAGTTCACGTCCTGTTTGCCCTGCTACTGATGTATTTTCTTGAGCTCTTCTTAATAAATATGGCATTACAGAATTAACAGGACCGTAAGGAACATATTTTGCTACATTAAATCCTTCGTTTGATAAATTATAACTTATATGGTCGCTCATTCCTAATAGTTGTGCAAAATAAAATCGTTTGTCTTTTAAATTAAGGTTATTGTTTTTAATTAATTCAGTCAAATACATATTGCTTTTTTCGTTATGACTTCCAGCACAAACAGATACAACATCCATATTGTCGAATGATATTTTTAAAGCTTTATCATAATCTTTATCTGTTGATTCTTTATCTTTCTGAATAGGAGAAGGGTAATTGAGTTTTTGAGCTCTTTCTCTTTCTTTTTCCATATATGCCCCCCTAACTATTTTAATGCCAATATGATAATTGTGTTTACGGGCTTCGCTAATCATATTCTCTAAGTAGGAAATTCTGTCGTGGCGATACAATTGTAAAGTGTTGTAAACAATCGCTTTTTTTGTATTGTATTTTCTTATCATATTTTCTGCTATACCATCTATGGTATTCTGAATCCAAGTTTCTTCGGCATCAATAAATACAGGAATATTATTCTGAAAAGCTGCATAACAAATTTTATCAATACGAGTTAGAACTCGCTCATATTCTAACTGTTCTGTATTTGAAAGACTTTCGTTTGAATTCAGTTTTTCAAGAATTTCAAATCGTGCAATTCCAGTTACTTTAAATACTGCAAACGGAATATCTTGATTATTTATTGATTTTTTTATAACTTCAAGTAATTCTTCAGTAACATTATCAAAATCTGTTTCGTTTTCAATACCTTCTGCGGAATAATCTAAGATGGTTCCAATACCAGATTTGCCTAATTTAATGATTGTTGAATCGCATTCTGCAATGGTTTCTCCTCCACAAAAATGTGTAAAAACAGTGGGTTTGATAATCCATTTCACAGGAAAATGTATGTTTAATGCCAAATTTAATAATTTACTACCTAAAGATACAATTTTTGGACTTTCAATCGTTTTAAAAAGCCAAAAAGCTTTTTTTAATTCATAATCTGTTTTGTTGGAAAAAGCAATTTTTGTGTTGTTAAATGTAAGCATTTCAATAAGTTTAGAAAATAATGCAAAAATAATTTCAATAATTGTTATTTTGTCTTAAAATAGTGTTAATTTTGTAGTGGCATGGAAAGAATCATAAAAATAATAGAAAATCCTTATCCGATTTATATCGGAGAAATTAATGCGTTTGATTTTGAACGGTTTCAGCAAATCATTAAAGGGTTTTCAAAGGTAGTAGTAATTGTAGATGAAAATACAAAATTACATTGTTTACCCAAAATATTGGGTATCCCATCGTTGAGGAACGCTAAAATAATCGAGTTAAAAAGCGGAGAATCAACAAAAACTATTCAAAATGCGATAGATATTTGGGCTGAATTTACCGAAATGAATCTTGATAGAAATACCTTGATTGTTAATCTTGGAGGTGGTGTAATCAGCGATATTGGTGGGTTTGCTGCAAGTGTATTTAAACGCGGACTGCATTATATTAACATTCCAACTACACTATTAGCAATGATTGATGCTTCGATTGGTGGAAAAACTGGTGTAAATTTTAAAGGTTATAAAAATCAATTGGGTGTTTTTTCTGACCCTGAAGTTATTTTTATTGATTCCGAATTTCTGCAAACATTACCTAAACGTGAACTTTATGCTGGCTTTGCCGAAATTATAAAACATGCTTTGATTATGGATACTCAGCTATGGACAATGTTGCAGGATATTAAACCAGAAAATGTTTATTTTCAAAATGAAATCATTAAGAGAGCTGTTTATGTAAAAAGCAATATTGTTAATTCAGATCCTTTAGAAAAAGATATTCGAAAAATATTGAATTTCGGACATACAATAGCCCATTCCATTGAAAGTTATTCGATGAAAAATGATAGCAATCCCTTGTTACATGGCGAAGCTGTTGCAATTGGGATAATTTGTGAAACTTATCTTTCTGATATTAAAAATGGTTTAAATATTGAAGATGCTAATCAAATTTATAGCTATATTAAATCGTTATTCCCCAAATATAATTTTGATAATAATGCCATTGTTGAACTTTTACAATCAATCAGACAAGACAAAAAAAACAAAAACGGTAAACTTAATTTTACTTTGATTTCTGAAATTGGGAAGGCTTTGATTGATAATAATATAGATGATGATTTAATTGCCGAAAGTATTCAATTTTACAGCAATTTATACTCATAAATGATTAGCATTTGCAAAAATAATGTTGATTTTCCAACATTCAAACAAATTAGTCTGCCATTGTCTAAAAGCATTTCGAACAGGGTGCTCATTCTTAATTTTCTAATTTCTCAAGCTCACGAATTGGCTTGTGTCTCATCTGCAGATGATACGAAACTACTGCAAGAAAAGCTTATCCAAATTAAAGAAAATTACTTTTCTGATGATTTTTTAGAAATTAATATTGAAAATGCTGGTACAGCTATGCGTTTTCTGACTTCTGCTTTGGCTATTAGCAAAGGAAACTATATTTTGAAAGGTAATGAAAGAATGCATCAACGACCTATTGGTGATTTGGTTGAAGCGCTCATTTTATTGGGTGCAGACATTACCTATTTAGGGAAAAATGGATTTCCTCCTCTTCAAATTAAAGGTAAAAAATTGATTAATAATGAAATTGAAATAAGGGCTGATATTAGTAGTCAATTTGTAAGTTCTTTATTGTTGATTTCAGGGTTTCTCGAAAAAGGCTTGATAATTCATCTAAAAGGGAATGTTAGTTCAAAGCCTTATATTCTGATGACTCTTAAGTTGTTAGAAAAATGCGGATGTGATTATTTGTTTGAAAACAATTGCATTAAAGTTTATCACAACAAATATCCCAAACTTATAAGTTCATCAGAAACCGATTGGAGTTCATCAGCTTTTTGGTATCAAATGGTGAGTTTCTCTGATAATTTAAGTGTAAAGTTGTTGAATTTGAGTAAAAACGATACCCAAGGCGATATGGTTGTTGCAGATATTTTTGAATCTTTTGGCGTAAAAACTCATTTTGAATATGATGGCATTTTAATAAGTAAAACCAGACAAATTGCAAATATAGTTGAATTTGATTTTGGTAATTTTCCTGATTTGGCACAAACTGTTGCTGTAACAGCCGCCGCTTTGGGTGTAACCGCTAAACTCTCGGGTCTCGATAGCCTTAAAATAAAAGAAACTGATAGGCTTATGGCTTTGTTTACCGAATTAAAAAAAATGAATGCTGATATTGAGATAATAAACAACAATTCGCTGATAATAAATCCATCTAAAATTAAAATTACAGAAACAATACATACTTATAATGACCATAGAATGATAATGAGTTTTGCCCCTTTGGCAATTTTGCATAATTCAATTGTAATTGATAATATTACGGATGTAAGTAAATCATACCCTGAATTTTGGTTTGATACCAGTGATGTTTTTACATTAGTTTAGTGCTTAAAACATTATTTTATCTTTTTTTTCGGATAAAGGTTAATAAATAAGAATTTGATTTTTTATCAATTTGTTGTTTTCAAACTTTATGAATAATAAATTGTTTATTCAGTTTAATAATTTATATATGAAGACAATAATACTTTTAATAATCGTTCTTTTGGTTTGTAATTCTGGCTTTTCACAAACCGAAATTGCACCCCCCCAGCCTCAAAAGGCATCTATAAATCCTGATTTTATTGTCAATATGTCGAATCAGAAAAACACCTATGGTGTTATTGCACCACCAGCCAATTTATATTTTGGCAATTACAAAACAAAATCGGCCTTAAGCACCAACACATTTGCAAGCGTATATGATATGCGAACAAACAATCGCATGACTTCTGTAAAATCGCAAACAGGCAATGGATGCTGGGATTTTGCTTCAATGGGTTCAATAGAATCCAGATGGAAAACAATGGGGTTAGGGACTTTTGATTTGGGAGAACACAATTTGCAACAATGCCATCGTTTCGACCCATCACGAAGTACCTGGGGAAATCATTTTATGTCTTCGGCTTATTACTTGAGGCGTTCGGGTCCGATTACTCAAACTGAAGATATTTTACTTACATGTCCGACTTATGCAACTCCTGTTGCCTACGTTACCGATGTAAGATATTTGCCTAACAATAGAGATGTTATCAAACAGGCTTTACTTGATTATGGGGGCATATACACCATGATTTATTGGGATGCCACCAAATACAATGTTAGCAATAAAACATATTTTTATAACGGGGTTCCGCGTGTAAATCATGCCGTAGTAATTGCTGGATGGAACGACACACTCACAACCGCAGGGGGTATTGGTGCCTGGATAATAAAAAACAGTTGGGGTACAGGCTGGGGCGATAATGGTTATTTTTACATTGCTTATGGTGATTCTAGTATATTAGATTATAATGCTGTATGGCCATCGCGAATAGATTATCAGCCGCTTACTCATATTTATAACTATGATACTTTGGGATATATAGAAGAATGGGGTTACAATGATGCCAATGCCGATTATGGATTAGTTAGGTTTGTTGCAGCAGCCAATCACAAAATAACCAAAGTTGGTAGTTATGTAGTTGGAGCTAATTCAACAGTGCAATTTCAGGTTTATAAAAACTTTAATACAACTACTCTTAGTTTAAGCAATCTGCTTTCCGAAACACCTGTTAAAACTTGTCAGTATCCTGGTTATTATACTTATGATTTAGATTCAGTAGTTACTCTCAATAAAAATGACACTTTCTATGTCAAAGTAAAATACGATGTACCTTCTTATGGATATCCGATTCCGGTTGAAGATACGCTTTGGTATTACGAAGGAAGTTGGAAACACGATTATTCCAATCCCTCCATCGAAACCAACAAATGCTGGATTAGTGGCAATGGTAATAATGGTTCATGGTGGTTGTTGGGAGCAAGCAATCCTGGTTATGCCGCCGATTTGTGTATAAAAGCTTATGCCGAATCAATTTGTAGTGATGGCTCATTGCCAAATACTGAAAATATTGCAAATGCTAGCATGCCTCAATGCTGGGATCAGCAAAATATTACAGCTCAAAGTAATTGGAAAATAAGTGCTACGAATTATGCCGGTGGAAATTCCAATGAATTTCTAAGATCGAAAGATAATACCAGTTCAAACTCAACAAGCAGATTGATTTCTGCTCCAATAAATACTTCCGGAAAAACGAGTGTAAAGTTGAGGTTTAAAACGATGTATAAAGACCATGAAGGATGGGGTGGAAGCGGAGCTAATTTAAAAGTTCAAAGTAGCAGCGATAGAATTAACTGGACCAACGAAAATTTTAGCATCACTTCAGGTAATGGCGATTTGCCTGCAATAGATACTACTATCACAATAATGTCAAATATAAATAGTCCTACTACTTATTTTGCATTTACTTTAAGTGGCAATCTTTATCATATTTCGTATTGGGCTATTGACGATGTAATTATTTATGAACCAAACAAGCAGTTAAGCCTTAAATTATATCCTGAAGGATTGTTTAATTCTACAACAAATCAGTTGAATAAAGTGCAGGATGAAAATGGGAATCATTTTGGAGGTGATACTGCCGATGTAATATCGGTTAAATTAGCATCCAAACAATCACCTTTTGCAATTACCAATATGTATCAAACCTCAATTGATACCATTGGACTTATACAAATAGAATTACCACCTTCAATTACCGACTCATCTTATATTGTTATAAATCAACGCAATCATATTGAAACATGGAGTGCAACTCCTGTTTCATTCAATACGGATATTATCAATTACGATTTTTCGACTTCTGCCGACAAGGCTTTTGGTGATAACCAAAAACAGCTTGCTCCTGGCGTTTTTGGAATTTATGTCGGCGACGTAAATCAGGATGGATTGGTTGATGGTAGCGATATGTCTATCACTGAGACTGATAATAATAATTTTGTTGCTGGTTATGAAGTTACAGATATAAATGGAGATGGTTTGGTTGATGGCAGTGATATGTCGATAGTTGAAACTAATAATAATAATTTTGTT
>CAZWRD010000049.1:0-19515 GCA_964636105.1 uncultured Bacteroides sp. | reverse complement strand
TCATTATATCAGCAAAACCCGCTTCGAAAACATACTGAAGAAGATATTGAAGTAACTTATTTAATTTGAGTATAAATAAGTTTGGGTGAACACCCTAATTTAAAAGCCATTTGCTTCCAAAATCTTTACTTATAAATGAATAAAAGTAAGCGTAAATTATTTTTGTTTCCAGTCTTTTATAGGCTTATTCCCTACTATTACATCTTTCAGAACACTCTCGCCATTATAAACACTTACAATTGCATAAGCAGGATATAATGAATCATTTGCATGTTTTGAATAAACTTCGGTTGAATATGCAGCTTTAAATTCATCCATATAATATCTGTCGAACGGATATTCAATATTTAAGGTAAAGTATGCATTATCCTCATAAATATTTACGATACGGGCTTTTACGAAATTATTTGCGGTTTGCGGTTTGTTTTTTTCAACAGACGCTATGGCAGCAAACCCCATACTATCTTGTTTTATAATTACATAAACACTTTCATCTTCTATCCAATCGCCTTTGGTTTTTACAACAAATTCATTGGCATCAAAACTTAAGATAAGATAATTTCCTCTGAAAGGATCAACCGGATCGATAGGTGCAGTTTTAAAACGGTATTCTTTTCCATTTTTCAATATATTTTCTCTGTTCGTAATAAGTGAAATAGGCACATACAACTGAATTAAAAAGAGAATTATTAATGCTATTAAAATAAAATATTTAGTTTTCATTGCTTTTTCTCCTTTTCAACATTAAATAATTTGTAATAAAAAAACCAAACCCAACCATAATAAAAAGAATTCCACGCATTACAAAGCTAATATCGGTATCAAAAAAGCGACAAATTACCAAAGCTGTAACGATAAGCAAACCCAAATTTAATATTCCCAGATGATCTTTTTTAGAACCGCTTTTTATAGTAAAAATTCCAATTGCTAAAACCATTAAATTAATTAATACAACGGCAAAAACGGAATTTAGGCAGAAAACAAAAATAAGCATAAACAACAAAAAACTAACATCAAAAGGCATAATTTCATTTATAGCAGATTTTTTGAGCTTTTTAATCAACAAAGCCAAAGCCAATGCTGTAGTAACTAATATGCTGATGATTTCAAATGTAATATTTATATCAAAATAATGATCATCACGAAAATCATTCCACAACGAGTCGAAACTTAGCATGAGCAATAAGAAAAGGCTTCCGGCAATACCCAATTGTTTAAAACCGTTATTTATCTGTTTGTGAGATTGAAACCAAGCAGAAGAACCCAAAAGATAATAAGCCGAAAACAAACTCATATAAGCAATAAACATCAAATTTCCGGCTTTATTAGCCAAGGTTCCCAATACGATAGTTAATGATAATGCTAAAAACCAATTATGAAATGCTACAAAATTATCGTTGATTTTCAATATAAGTTTGTTAACATAAAAAGGCAATATCAAAAGTAAAAGCCACCAATAATGATAATTCTCTGGATGAGGATAATGAAAATAATTGGTTTCGCAAGCATAATAAGTTATACCAACAATGTATAACAAAGAAGTTGCAGACGATTTCATCAGATAAACCAATGGCAAACATAACAAAGCCCAAGTTATTATAAAAGTGCTAATATCGCCCGAAATATTATAAATCTGGCTAATTAATGAAATTGTTGAACCTACCGCAAAAGCAAGAAAAACGGCACTACTTTCTCGCCATACCATACGATCTGTTTTTTTAATAAGGGTAAAAGCACATAAACCCTGGCCTATTAGAAGAGGAATAAAAGCTAAAATAGTCTTTGTAAAAGTGCTTAATTGATCCCAATTGTGAGCAAGTATCAATATAATACCCAAACCAACCAAAATTGCACCCAAAATACCAAATACCAAAACCAATCGATTGCTTTGAGGCTTTTCTTTTGATAAAAAATAATTCCTGATATTTTCAGCTGTTGATTCGGATATAATTCCAACATCAACCAACTCATCCAACTCTTTATCTATTTGCATAAACAATTGTTTTTTTCGTCAAAGTTAATAATTATTGAATTAACTTCAACAAAAGCCAGAAATAAACAAAAAAAAAGAGATGAATTAAGCTTTTCTATCAATAACCGTAAAAGCTCTTTTTAATAATAAAGGAGTTACAACTGTAGTAATAATACCCATCAATACCAAAATTGAAAACAAACTGATATCAATAAATCCATTTTGCAGAGCAATATTGGCAATAACCAGTTCCATAATACCTCTGGCATTTAAACCAACACCCAAAGTAAGCGACTTTATATCAGATAATTTAGCCAGCCTACCACCTAAATAGCCACCCAATATTTTACTTATAAAAGATGCTACAATAACAACTATCAACAAATATATATTATTAATTGACAACAGATTAAATTCAACCCCCATGGTAGCAAAAAAGATTGGAGCCAAAAACCCCATAGTAATACTTGAAGTGTTTTTCTGAACTGTTTCAAAATTATCAATACCAAGCATTTCACGAGGCAAAAGTATAGCACCAAAAAATGCACCTATAACAAAATGTAATCCAACCAATTCGGATAAACTGGCAAAAATCAATACAAAAACCATAATCATGGCAAATAAAGATTCTTTACCTTTTAAATAATTCAAAAAAACTTCAAATTTATTATTCAGGAAATTTACTTTAGATTTTGCCATATGAAACAAACGATAGGCAACTACCATCAGTATCATAAACATCAAAACTTTAGCTACAGAAAGCAGAATGGTAAATGTTAAATGTTTTATATCTGTACTGCTTTCTTTAAAATCAAGAATTACACCTAAAATTAATAAAGCCAAAACATCGTTAAAAATAGCTGCTGAAATAATTTTTTGACCTATATCTGAATTTAACTTTCCAAGATCCATTAAAATTCTGATACTTACAGGTAGTGCGGTAATTGATATACACAAAGCCAAAAACACTGAAAGCATAATATCGAGATTAAAAACAATCCCTATCAAAAAACCACTTAACATCGGAATGACAAAACCCAAAATAGCAATCCAAGAATTTCGTCCTTTTATTGATTTTCTGAGTTCTTCTATATCAATTTCGAAACCGGCAAGAATAACCAATAGAAAAACACCTAAATCGGAAATTACTTTTAAATTGGTATTAATTTCGGCAAAACCAAGCAAACTTGGTCCAATTATAATACCAGCCAATACTTCTCCAATCATTGCAGGTTGGTTAAAACGTTCCATTATTTCGCCAAACATTCTAGCTAGTAAAAGTAACAATAATAACTCAACAACAAAAGGCATGGTTTGATTAATAACCGGCATAAGATTTTATTTGACAATTAATACTTTCGCACTTTTTTTAATATTTTGCAAATTTGATGATTTTTTTCTCAATTAGAAAATTATTATAAACACATAAACTAAATGAATAATTAATTGATACATTTTATAATACTTTATTAAACCCACATTGTTCATTTTCTATCGAGAAATTTGGGTTTCATTTTCTTTTATTTTACAATTCAATATTGGATTTAATTCTAAATCATCATTCTATAACGTTTTTAAAAAAATTACAACCAACTCAAGGTTAATACAAAAAACGCTAATATAAAACTATTCAGTATCTATTGCATTCTCAAGCAATTCTATTAATTCGTTTATCTCAACTACTCTCATATTATCAACATCTTTCAAATACTTTGATTTTAAAGCATTCAACAACAAAATTAATATTTCAGCATTTTGAATAGGTCTGTAATATTTTTCAGATTTTTCTAATTCTGATTGCTTTACAAACATATCAATTTCTTTATATGTGAATATGATGCCTTTATTAAATGGATTAATATAAAATAAAATATCCGATTTTTCTATTTTTGAAAACCCTTTTGAAAAACAAAGAATTAAATTTTGCGGAATATCAACAGCAAAAATTGGCAAATGTACACTTTGAGCCAAAATTAAAAATAATAGTCCTAACGAAAGAGGAGTACCAGTTTTTGAATTAAGCAAATTATTTAAAAACATAAGATTAAATGATTTTGAGCTGTTTTTATTTGACTTAATTTGATGAATCTCAAAAAAAACATGATTCAAAACCTTTATTTGTTCTAATGCAGTAAGGTTAGGGCTGATTTCAAGCCATAAATCTTTTCTGATTTCATTAAACAAATTATAAATTATATCGTAATTAAGTTCAGGATATTGAAATTTTGAAATCAAAAAATATGCTCTCAATAAATCTGTTGGCGTATTTGTAATACAGTCATATAAATCTTCTTTAATTTGAATAAAATTTATTGTATGTATTATATTTTCAACACGGTGCTGAATTAATTCATCAAAAGAATTTTCCCAAACATCTTCCAAAACAGGAATTACTTCAGCACCATATTTCAAAATACGCTCTTGAATATGCAGAAAATTTGATTCATTTGGCTCATCGAGCAAACTTACCAAAGCCCTTAATTCGTTGTTAACCATATAATAAAATTTATTAAATTCTATCTAAAATGGTTTCAACTAGTTTTTTTACTGGTTTTTTATAATCCAGGCTAAATTGTTTGGAAACCCTATTTGCAATTAACACACAAACTGTAAGCGTTTGATGACCTAACATTGCACCCAAACCATAAAGAGCAGATGTTTCCATTTCCAAATTATTGATACGATGAGAATTAAAACGAAAAGTTTCAATTTTTTCATTAATATCAGGATAAGCCAATTCTAATCTTACTTGTCTTCCTTGTGGTCCATAAAATCCGGGTGCTGTCGCAGTTATACCCCTATTAAATCCTTCACCCAATTTATTCATTAACAACTCAGAACCTTTAACTACATATGGTTTTGGTAAATTTGATCCCCAATTACAATGCTTCATAAAAGCATCGGCAATTTCGCTATCACATACTTCAGTTGCCTTTTTATAAAAATGCAGCATTCCATCCAATCCTAAACCATATTCCGACATCATAAATGAATCAATTGGCAAATCTCCTTGCAATGCACCCGAAGTGCCAATTCGAATAATATTTAAAGAAGTATGTTTGTCTTTTGGAATTCTTTTTTCAAGATCGATATTTACAAGCGCATCAAGCTCATTAAGAACGATATCAATATTATCTGTTCCCATTCCGGTAGATAATGCACTAATCCTTTTTCCATTATAATAACCGGTATGTGTACAAAGTTCGCGGTTCATTACTTTAAACTCAATTTTGTCGAAATATTTAGATATTTCAGGAACTCTACCCGGATCTCCAACAACAATAATATTTTCAGCTATATTTTCAGGATGTAGTTTTAAATGATAAATACTACCATCAGGACTGATTATCAATTCAGATTCTTTTATTTTTTCCATTGTTTAAACAAATTAATGATTAACTTTGTTTGCTTTTTCAAAAGTAACAAATTATTTATTTACTATAACTTAAATTTTTAAAAAAATGTCAGAAAATAAAAATATTTTAGTCCCAATTGACTTTAATCAAAAATCTCTTATAGCTCTCGAACAAGCAACAAATGTAGCTAAGTTGCTGAAATGCGATATTATGCTTCTTTATGTGCATGAAGAAACCGGTATTTTCTCCAAGATTTTTTCCGATTCGAAAGGAGAAGAAATAATTTTGGAAACTCTTCAGGCAAAATTAGACGAAATTGCATCGGATTTTACAAGCAAAACCGGAATTTTGATTAAAACCATGCTTGGAAAAGGAAAAGTACAAACCAAAATAGTTGAAATAGCCGAGATGATAGATTCTCAACTAATTATAATGGGTACCAACAGCGAAACCGAATCAAGAAAATCAATTGGAGCAAATACACATAAAGTTGTAAGATGGGCTAAATGTCCGGTTATTACTATAAATGGTTTACTTCACGAAAATGGTTGCAGAAGCATATTATTACCACTCGATTTAAGTATCGAAACCCGTCAGAAAGTTACCAAAGCTATAGAAATGGCAAAAATTTTCGGTGCAACGATTAAAGTAGTTTCTGCTTTATGGTCAAAAAATGACAAAGAAATTATTGCCAGACTCCATAAACAAAAAAATATGGTACATACTTATATTGAAGAAAGAGGAGTTGTTTGTCAGTCAGAAATTATTGAAAGTACTGATGATGAAAAATCAATGATACCAATGTTTTTGAAATATGCAGCAGATCAAGGTGATATTGATTTAATTATGATAATGACCCAAAAAGAAGTTGGTTTTATTGATTATTTCATGGATTCAAATGCTCAGGAAATGATCAGAATGTCGGATATTCCGGTAATGTCTATTGCACCAAAAGAAATAGGTATCATTCAATCAAAAGGATTTTAAATGTTTGCTGAAATCATAAATATTGGAGATGAATTACTTATAGGTCAGGTTATCAATACCAATGCTGCTTGGATGGCTCAAGAACTTAATGCTATTGGTATTGATATTGTTAAAGTTACAGTAATTTCTGATAAAAAAGAAGCGATTTTACAAAGCATTGATACAGCCTTAAATAACAATGATATTGTATTGATTACAGGAGGATTAGGACCAACCAATGATGATATTACCAAATTTACACTCTGTGAATATTTTGGAAGCAAATTGGTTTTTAATGAAAATAATTACAAAAGAATTGAAAACCTTTTTGCCCAACGTGGTTTTGAAGTTACTGAACTTAATAGGCAACAAGCAGAAGTTCCTGATAATTGCAAAGTGATACCAAACGAAAATGGAACTGCTTCGGGAATGTGGTTTGATAAAAATGGCAAAATATTAATCTCAATGCCTGGTGTTCCTTTCGAAATGAAAACCATGATGAGTAATTTTATTATTCCTGAATTATCGAAGAATATTAATATTCAAATAAAACATAAAACAATTCATATACAAGGTATTGGGGAATCATTTCTTGCTGATTTAATTAAGGATTGGGAAACTGAATTGCATAAATCTATTAGTTTGGCATATTTGCCACAACCTGGCTTAATCAGACTTAGATTAACAGCAAAAGGCAGTATCAATGAAAATCTTGAAATTATCATTGAAAATGAAGTAAAAAAACTTCAAAACCTTATTCCAAATTTAATTTTCGGTTATGATGATGATACTTTAGAAAGTGTAATAGGTGAATTATTGTTAAAATACAATAAAACCATTTCAACCGCAGAAAGCTGTACAGGTGGTTATATCTCACACTTAATCACATCAATACCAGGAAGCTCAAATTATTATAAAGGAAGTATTATTTCTTATTCTAATGAGATAAAAAACAGTTTATTAGGTGTAAGTAATACTACCTTAAACAATTACGGTGCTGTAAGTAAGGAAACTGTTGAAGAGATGGCTAAAGGAGCTTTAAAAACTTTAAAAACCGACTATTCAATAGCTGTTTCTGGTATAGCAGGACCTGATGGAGGAACAAAAGAAAAACCAGTTGGTTTAATTTGGATTGCAGTAGCATCTGAAAATAAAATAATTACAGAAAAATTTCTGCATGGAGAAGACAGAGGTCGTAATATAAGAAAAGCAGCATTAAGTGCATTAAACATGTTGCGAAAAGTTATACAATCTGATTGTTGATAAAAACATAAGTGTTTTTAATAAAAACATTTGCATTTATCGAAATATTTTGTAATTTTGCACTCCATTTTTAAAATGTAACCATAAAAAAACAATAAATACGATGTCAAAAGTTTGTGATATTACCGGAAAAAAAGTGATTACTGGAAATAAAGTATCTCACTCAAATATAAAAAGTAAAAGAAGATTTTATCCAAATCTTCAGACAAAAAAATTCTATATTCCAGAAGATGATTGTTGGATTACTTTAAAAGTTTCAGCAAGTGGAATCAGAAATATCACTAAAAACGGCATTTCTGCATGCTTAAAAAAAGCTGAAGAAAACGGTTTAATTATTGTAGGATAATTAAATAGAAAGAATTTTCAAAAAGCTGTCTGAACAAGACAGCTTTTTTTTTGCCGTTTACTGATTCATTTCAACCTTTGCCTTATTTCTTTTTTTAATATTCTTTAGCATATATTACTTTTACATCATTATTAACCTAAAGAATAAAAACATGAAGAAAATTACACTTTTTGTTGTGTTAACTATCGGAATAGCAACACAATTGGTATCACAGACTTTTCACAGTGATACACTTTCGATAAACAATATAAAAGCATTAATAAGAGCTGGCGGAATTCAGTTTTGGGAACCAGACTCCAACAACCAGAATAACAGACCTGTATATGAATATCCTAACGGAAGCGGTAAAAAAACAATTTTTTCAAGTTCTATATGGATTGGCGGGTTGGATAATTCAAATAATTTAAAACTTGCAGCGGAAAGATATAATCAAGGAGGTACAGACTTTTGGGCTGGACCAATAACTACAAATGGGACTGCTGTGACAAACCAAAACATTGTTAATTCATGGAATAATGTATGGACAATTAAAAAACAAAATTTAATCAATTATTTATCAAGTTCATCTTATCCGAACAATCCACCTACTTTTGTTTTAAACTGGCCAGCACATGGAGACACTAACCTTTTTCTAAGTTATCAAATTGCTCCTTTCATTGATTTAAATGGCAACGGACACTATGAACCATTTCTTGGCGATTATCCTAAAATATATGGCGACCAATGTGCATTCTTTGTTATAAATGACAGCAAAACTCATAACGAAACAAATGGGAGTCCCATTGGTGCTGAAATACATGTATTTGCATATGCATTTAACAATCCAAATGATTCTGCATTGCATAATACAATTTTTTATAAATACAAAATTATTAATCGTTCAACTACCACTTTGCATGATTGTTACCTTGGATTATTTACCGATATTGATATTGGATTTGCTTTTGATGATTATGTTGCCTGTGATGTTGAACGCTCAACTTATTATGGTTATAATGGATATTTTAACGATACATATTATGGAACTAATATTCCTGCCCAAGGAGTTAGTATTTTAGGTGGACCAATAATGGATGCAGATGGAATAGATAATCCAAAATTTGATTTTAACGGGCATCCTATTTGCGACAATTCTGTAAATGGGTTAAATTTCGGTGATGGCATTGTAGATAATGAACGTTTGGGTATGACAAAATTTATTTATTATAATAATTCTTCAGCTCCCACAGGAGAACCTTATTTACCTTATTCTCACTATAAATTACTAACAGGTTCATGGACTAACAATACGCCACTTACTTGGGGAGGAACTGGATATGATACTACATCAACATTAACCGCTAATTTTATGTTTCCAGGCACATCAGATACATTAAACTGGGGTACAGGATGCGGTAACAGACCTATTCCAAATGATTGGTCTGAAGACTCTTTACATAATGCACCAGCAGACAGACGAGGTTTGGCTTCAATGGGAAAATTTACATTTCAGGCAGGAAGCACTAAATATCTTGATATTTGTTACACAACCGCAACATCTTATAATTTCAAAACTACTTCAGTTGACATACTCAAAGAGAGAATAGATCATATCAAATATTTGTTTTCAAATTCTCCCGAAATATTCCAAGGCTATGTTGGAATAAATGATAAGAAACAAAATGATACGCCATTCAGAATTTATCCGAATCCTGCTGATAAAGAGTTAAATATTGAAGCATTAACTATAAAAAACTGCAAATATGAAATCTATAATTTAATTGGACAAGTAATAAAATCGGGTAATTTAAACAATGATTTTATTCAAAAAATTAATATTTCGCAAATTCAAAAAGGAGTTTATTTCATTAAAATATTTAATTCGGAAATAACTAAAACTCAAAAATTTATAAAGAAATAATCAGTTCCCATACTGTTTGTATTAATTTTAGTGATTAAGTTGATGAAAAAAAGCTGATTCGTTTTTGAATCAGCTTTTTATTTATATCTTTTTTGATGTTAATATTAGAAACCAAAACCTATTGCTATTCCAATTCTGATTCCCATTCCTTTTAAACCAAATGCAAAATCATCAGAATTTTGCGAACCTGATTTATACTTAACATCTCCATCATTATAGCTTGGTCCGGCGAACATATCAAACACAAAACCACTGCTATATACCCACTGTCTTCCAAACATCAAACCACCCCCTAATGTAGTTAAAGTTAATTCATTGTTTGGAGTAGTGCCCTCATCTATAATTTCAAAACGTTGAAAACGAAAATAAGGAGCTAAATAAGGGCCTGATAAGGCACGTTGTTTGGTGTAAAAACGCATTTCTGGGGTTATAATAATACCGCTATAGCTCAAATCGCCCAAACCTAAGCCTGTATAAGCCAATCCCATTTGAAATGATTTGGTATTATCAAGTTTCATTTCTAAAAAAACAGAACCTGTGCTTACCAATGCACTCAAAGGATTAATTTTAAAAACAAGTTTTTCTTCCGATTGTGAATACAATTTTGCATTGATAAACAACAATGCTAATAATAGAATTGATAATTTTTTCATGTGTATTTGATTTTATTTTTTTCTTAACATAACAAAAATTATGCCATACTTTTATTGTTGGCAATTCCAAAATCAATACTTGCATAAACAAATGCCAAAGCATTGTTTAGTAAGGTTATATCATATTTTATCCTTTCTGAAATTTCGGTTTTATCATTTAATTTCAGTTCAAATAAATCATCCTTAGCAAAATCAATACCTATAAAAAAATATTGATCTATTAACGATATTCCAATGCAAGAATTATTATTTCTATTAAAATCAGATATTAACACAGAAAATTGAGAAAACAGTATCAGATTATTTTTATCTGATTTAGAATAAAATAAGAACAATTCATTATGATTTACCAATTTAAATCCTCTTAATTCTGCTTGCTTTTTTTTCTTTTTATCTTTTTTCTCAATAATCATATATTCATTATCCCAATTATTTTCAAATTTAATTATAACAAATAATCCATTAAATATAAATTTGAGAAACTCCTGAATATGAACATCAATAATATGAAAACTAATATTCTTATAATTACCCGAAATGTAATCATCCTCATATTTATCGGAAATATACGAATTAAAAAATCCCGATTTCTGAAAAAAGCTTTCATTGGTCAAATGTTTAGCATTAAAAATCAGGTTACTATCAATACTCAAAACCGCTTTTTCTATAACTTTACTTTTGTATTGGTTTTTCAAATTTTTCAAAATCCCACTAGGAAGTAATGAATATTTATTGGTGGTTAAATAAACAAATATAATAACTAAAGCTTTAAAAACACCTGCTATCAAAATCAATTCCAAACTGTTAGTGCGTCTGAATCCATCAAGGGTTGCAATTATAATCATTAGAATAATGATGAATAGCAAAATTTTTTGATTCCTTTTGGCTAACTGTTTTACATGATTTCTTTTACTTGTAAAATAGAAAGATTCAGTGTTTACAATATCTTCTATAAGATTTTGTATGTTTGAAATACCATTCATATTAATATAATTTTATTATTTCCCACAAATGTCTTTATACAAACAATATCTACAATTCTCTTCAATTTCAGTTTGAACAAAACTAGAACTTTTATCATATATTTCCATCAATATATCTTTCAGAATCAGCTCGAAGTCAGCCAAATCATTTCTTAACAAAACATCAGATTCATTATAATTAAAATTCAAAAAGCCTTTTGAAATATTTCTTAATGACAAAATTCCTGTTTTAATTTCTTGATCATATTCAGGATTTTCATTTGCAAACAAAAAAGCATAAACTGCTAATTGAAAACACTTTGAATATTTACTTTCGCTTAATAATTGTTCAAAATCAATGATTTTAAGATTTCTTTCCTCAACCTTTCCTGTTTTATAATCAACAATTCTAACTTTCCCATTTTCAGAATCTACCCTATCAACAAAACCTTTTAGTTTAATTAATGGAATATCAGCATTATCTAAATCAATAATTGTTTCCATTTTTTTCTCCAACATCCTTATCGTCTGAAACTTATTTTCACTCGAAAGTTGTTTTAAATATAAAATATCATTATTTAATAAGTTTCTGATGTATATTTTTGACATTTTTACTGTCAACAAATTAATTCCGTATGAAATTTCTCCATCTTTGTACAACTCATTAAAATAGAAATCCGTTAACTGATTAATTTGAGGAATCATTCCCTCAACATCTTGCACATTAATTATCTTATCAATATATGGTTGGTACATTTTAGCTAAAACTTCGTGTATAACCTTACCTAAAGTATTGGCTTCAATTATTTCTTCAGTTTCCTCAATTTCAGAAATACCAACAATGTTTTTAAAATAAAATTGTAACGGACAATTAATAAAATCAGTCAACTTACTTGCAGAAAAACCACTAACTGCCATTAAATTAAGCTTTTCTAAAATTGCTTCATCTTTTTTTATCACAATAGGTAGAACATATTCTTTTTCATCAGACGTAACATTAACAATATATTCATTGATTTTAATATTGTCATTATACTTTGGCAATTCACTTAAAATCTGATAAATAAATCTACTTTTATCTCCATCAGAAAATTCATCAGGTTCAGTATTATATATAATATTTATTTTTTTAGCTCTTTGTAACAAATGATAAAAATGATATGCAAAAATTGCATCTTTATCAGAATAGTCAGGCATTCCAAACAATTTTCGAATGTCAATAGGAATAAAAGAATTGTAAGATTTTGAAGCAGGAAGCACACCTTCGTTTACAGAAAGCAAAACAATATTTTCAAAATCCAAAACCCTGGTTTCCAAAACGCCCATTATTTGCAAGCCCTCTAGCGGTTCGCCATAAAATGGAATTGATTGACTGGAAATAAATCTTTTAAAAAGTTTACGAAAACCAGAAACACTTAATTCTTCTGTTTTATTTTCGAGTAATATTGATAAATCATGTAATAATTTTGCAAAAAAGTAAATAATTTCATTTTCAAATTTATTATTCTCTTTTCCTTCAATACTTTGCCTTAATAAATCTGTAATCATTGATAAATTTAAAAGACAATCTGCTTCCTTTGTCCAATCAGCTAAAATATATTTTAAGATTTCATCACTTGACTTATTATGTCTTAATACATCATTAGATGAATAAAAAATCTTATTTGAAATCCTGATTTCCTTTAGCAAATAATCAAAATTAAAATTCGATTTTAAAAATGGATTATCTATTACATTTATTAAATCTTTAAAATAAAAACCATTGTTTTTTCTTGAATCAACAGATAATTTGAATTTATTTTCATGCATTAATAACAATGTATCTATCAAATTGAAAAGCAATGAGTTTTTAAAAGGAAGCCCCATTGTTAAATTAAAACTATTAACATCTGAAGATAAAGCATTTAACAATGGAAACAATAAATTTTCATCACTTAAGACAACCGCAGTATTTTCTAATTTGGCATCTAACTTCATCCATTCAGAAACAATATTACCTGCATATTTTGCTTGTCCTAATTTCATAGGAACACCAATTATATCAATTGATTTATCATCCGTTTTAAAAAAATCCGTTTTCCACTTTAAATCATAATTATTCCATTTTTGCTGATATAGTCTAATAAATTTCCCAGCTTCTTGCAATTCATTATCAACATAATAAGAATCAGCATCCCAAAATATTTCAGCAACGCCTAATTTTTGAAGCGATTTTATAATTTTCTCTTCAGCAGCAGTTAATGCGTTAAACCCAACAAAAAATATTTTCTTCCACTTCAAATCTGTCGAATAATTGTCAATATTATCTGCCACAGAACGATACATTCCACCTTGATAGGCTACTTTCTTATTCCTTAATTTTAAATTAAACAGCGAATAATATTCGAATAAAGAATTATAGAATTTTAAATATTTTTTTTGAAATGGAGTTAATTCCTGTCCATCCAAATTCCATAACGAAATGGCTTTGGTTTCGCTTAAGTATGAAAAAACAGACTTAGGATCAACCAAATACAAATCAATATCATTAAAATCATGAATTAAAATATCTGCTATACTCAGAAATTCTTCTATTTTTTTAGAATCATCTTTTTCAATTTCTTTATGAACTGTGAATAATTCAAAAATCAAAGTGATATTATCAATTAAGGTATATTCTGATAAATCAGAAATAAAATCTTCTATGGCAAAAATTTGAGGCAGCCATATAGATTTTTCTATTTTGTCATTTAAAAATTTCTTGAGATATAAACCTGCTCTTCTGCTTGGAAAAACTACACAGATTTCATCTAAATTATCTTTATGTTTTTCGAATAAATAATCAGTAAATTTATGTAAGAAAGTATTAATCATAAAAAAAAACTATAATTTACCTAAAAAATCTTGTGCTTCTTGCAATTGTTTAAAGGTTCCTAAATCAAACCAATAATCATCATTATGTAAATAGGCTTTCACACATTCTTTGTCTGCAACTCTAAGATACACATCAATTATTGAAAACTTACCCACTTCCGCAAACATTTCAAACACCTTTGGGTCAACAATTTGAATACCACTAAAAGCATAGGCATTTAATTCTTCTCTTTTATGATTAATTAATCGCAATTCTTTTGAAGCTAAATTTTCCCACCCTGACAATTGGAAATTATCATCAAACAACAAAAAACGCATACTTTTTCTATTTTTTACGGCAAGAGTTGCCAAAGCATTAGAAGCCACATGTTGATTATACATTTTCACTAAATCTATATCAGACTGTATATCTACATTATATGCAAAAAATGGTTTACCATCGTTGAAAAAGGAAGCTGCTTTTTTTAAACCACCTCCAGTATCAAGTAAGAATCTGCTTTCGTCAGATATACTGATATTTACACCAAAATCATTTTCCAACAAATAAGAAGTTAATTGATCAGCAAAATGATGAACATTTACAATAATGTCTGTTACTCCTGCATTTTTTAGTTTTTTTATTATATTAGAAATCAAAGGTTCACCACAAACTTCAACCAATGCTTTTGGTCTTTCGTTTGTTAAGGGTTTCAAGCGAGAACCTAAACCCGCTGCAAAAATCATTGCTTTCATTCTTTATTAATTATTTTTTGAAAAATTTATAAGTAAATACACTCTTAATTTATTGAATATCCTATTTTATTTAATTCATTTTTTTAGGTTTACACAATTTCTTTTCTTTTTGCGAAACCCTATCACATTTTTTGCATTTGTATTTTGCCTCAACTTCAACAACATACTCTTTGTCTTCACACGCTTTTTTATTTCCCATATTTAAAATAATTCTTTATAATCAGGAATATTTTCTAAAAATGAAAATTTTTCATTTTCAAAATCAATCCAACAACAATAATGTAACAAACCATTTGTTACCAATAAAAATTTTACTTTCAAAGTCATATTATACCTTGCAATCTGACTAAACACCTCATTTGTAATTGGAATATGTGGTGCTTTACACTCAATAATCAATCTTGGCAACATATCTTTAGTAAATATAACAACATCTGTCCTTTTATTTAAACCATTGACTTTTAATGCTTTTTCGACAGAAATTAATGAAGCAGGATAAGATTTCTCGTTTATTAAGTAAGCAATACAATTCTGCCTTACCCATTCTTCATCAGTTAAAGCAACAAATTTCTTCCTAATAATGTCAAAAATTTCTTCCCCTTTCAATCCATTTCTAATTCTAAAAGAAAATTCAGGAAAATTAAGTAAAATCATAAGTTGTAACAAATATTTTCAATATTGACCAAAAATCATTTTTAAATTAAACAATTAAGATTTTCACATCATTCAAATTGACAATCATTTATTTATCATTTATATTGAATAATGAGAGCAACTTCGCACTTTATAAAATCACAATCAACTAAAACCCAGTTTAACCCAAATTGCTCATTTCAAATAATATAAAAACAATAACTAAATCTGGATTAACCCAACTAAATCAAATAGTTCGACTTTTCTTCTCTCCTATTGATTAATTTGTGTTTAATAAGTTTTCATTCATAACAATGCGAAGTAACTTTAAAATTTCATTGGACAATAATGATATTTTTTACAAACCTACAAAAAAATAAGCAATTACCTCATAATTAAGAAAAAGTTTTTGTATTTTTACAACATTATTTGTCAAAACTTATAATAATCAATATTTTATAACTATGAAAAAAAATTTATTTTTTATATTCATTTTTTATTCATTTAATGTTTTTAGTCAGAATAGTATAGATACCACGCTTAATTACAAAATTAAAGAACGAAATATAAAAGGATGGAGTTTAGGGGCAGTGCCAGCAATTGCATTTGATTCAGATATTGGATTTAAATATGGTGCTGCTTTAAATTTATATGATTATGGGAAGGGAAACTTATATCCTGATTATAAACATTCTATCTATTTAGAGTGGTCTAGAACAACGAAAGGAAGTGGAATAAATCAAATAACTTATGATTCAAAATATTTAATTAAAGGAATTAGATTTTCAGGCGACATAAGTTATTTTCAGGAACAAGCACTTGATTTTTATGGATTTAATGGATATCAATCTGATTATAATCATGAGTTTGAAGATGAAAGCGACTCAAATTACATATCGAGAATGTATTATCGAATTGACCGTCAACTTTTTAGAACTAGCCTTGATTTTATTAGCAATAATCCAAAACATAAAATTAAATGGCTGATTGGATATGGATTTTATGATAACAATATAAAAAATGTTGATATAAACAAACTAAATGAAGGTAGAGATTTAGACAAACTTTTTCCAACAGTTGACACGAATACCAGTTTATATGAACAATACAAAAATTGGGATATTATTCCAAAAGAACAAATTAATGGAGGTAGTACACAAATCATAAAACTTGGCTTGGTGTATGATAGTCGTGATAATGAAGCCAATCCAATGAAAGGAATTTGGTCGGAAGCCTTATTATTACTTTCGCCATCATTTATAGGCAACAAATACAACTATGCTCAAATTGCAATAAATCATCGTCAATATTTTACATTAAAAAAAGAAGTATTAAATTTGGCTTGCAGATTGGCATATCAAGGTAAAATATATGGAGAAATGCCTTTTTATATGCTACCATTTGTATTTTCGTCAAATAAGCCTACAAGAGATGGTTTGGGTGGAGCAAAAACAGTTAGAGGTATTTTAAGAAACAGAATTGTTGGCGAAGGAATGTTTTATGGAAATTTCGAACTCCGTTGGAAATTTTTACGAACAAATTTATTAAAACAAAACTTTTATATAGCTTTAAGTACCTATACTGATATGGGAAGGGTAATCCAATTTTACGATTTTAACAAAACGAAAATCCCCATAAATAAACAAATAGTTGCTGATAATGAATCAATACACTTAGGTTATGGCGGAAGTTTGCATTTTGTATTAAATTCAAATTTTGTTTTGAATTTCACTTATGGACTTGCAAAAAACAAACAAGATGGCAATTCGGCCTTTTATATCAATCTCAATTATCTTTTTTAAATTGCTTAATGATTTTAAAAATAAAATAAAATCAGTAATTTTGTAAAAATTTTTTTTCGAATTTACTATGTATAAACATTATACTTTCAAAAATTTAATTAACTGACATTAAAATAACTAAAAAAATAATAATGAAAACAAAAGAAGAAATTGTTGAGAATTGGCTACCCAGATATACAGGAACAGATTTAAAAGATTTCGGGCAATACATTTTATTAGTGAATTTTTCGCAATACGTTGAAATGTTTGCTGAAATGTTTAAAGTTGAAGTTAAAGGAAATGAAAAGGCAATGCAAAGTGCTACAGCAAACAATATCACAATAATAAATTTCGGAATGGGCAGTGCAAATGCAGCAACCATAATGGATTTATTAAGTGCAATAAAACCCAAGGCAGTTTTATTTTTAGGCAAATGTGGCGGTTTAAAAAAGAAAAATAATATTGGTGATTTAATTTTACCGATTGCAGCAATAAGAGGTGAAGGGACTTCAAGAGATTATTTCCCAAAGGAAGTACCTGCACTACCCGCTTTTAATCTTCAAAAAGCAATATCAACAACTATTAGAGATTATGATAGAGATTATTGGACAGGAACTGTTTATACTACTAACAGAAGAGTTTGGGAACATGATGAAGAATTTAAAGCATATTTGAGAAAAACAAGATGCATGGCTATTGATATGGAAACTGCTACTATTTTTATTGTAGGTTTTGCCAATCATATTCCATCAGGTGCACTTTTACTTGTTTCAGATCAGCCAATGATTTCAGAAGGAGTTAAAACAGAAGAACTTGACAAAAAAGTAACTGCTAATTTCTTAGATTCTCATCTTGAAATTGGTATTGCTTCATTAAAACAATTAATAAACAAAGGTCAAACTGTTAAGCATTTATATTTTGACTATAATAATCAATATTAGAATTTAAAACACTCAATTTAAATGACATTTGAACAAATTCTTACAGATTTAAAAAATAAAATTTACCGTCCGATTTATTTGCTTTCGGGTGAAGAACCGTTTTATATTGATGAAATTTCTGATTATATAGAAAAACACACCTTAGACGAAACTGAAAAAGAATTTAATCAAACAGTTGTTTATGGCAAAGATATAGATATTGCTACCATAATAAATTATGCCAAAAGATTTCCAATGATGGCAAATTATCAGGTAGTTATAGTTAAAGAAGCTCAAGAATTAGATAAAATTGAAGATCTAGCTCCTTACCTTGAAAATATGCAACCATCTACACTCTTGGTTATATGTTATAAATATAAAAAAGTTGATGGTAGAACCGCATTTAAAAAGAATTTGGAGAAAAAAGGTGTTTTTTTTGAATCAAAAAAATTGTACGACAACCAATTACCAGATTGGATTACGACTTACTTAAAACAAAAAAATTACCAAATTACTCCAAACGCAGCCAAATTATTAGCCGATTTTCTTGGAAATGATTTACAAAAAATTGTAAATGAAATAAATAAATTAGTTATTAACGTTCCGAGCCAAACCACTATAACACCTGAGCTTATAGAGGAAAATATTGGAATTAGTAAAGATTTTAATGTATTTGAACTTCAAAAAGCATTAGGAGTAAAAGACATTGTAAAATCTAATCAGATTATAAATTATTTTGCATCCAATCCTAAAGAAAATCCATTAGTTAAGGTTATTATAATTTTATATCCCTTTTTCAATAAAATTCTTACTTATCAGCAATTAGCAGATAAAAGTCAAAAAAATGCGGCTTCCGTTTTGGGGATTTCTCCTTTTTTTGTTAAAGATTTTGAAGAGGCATCAAAAAAATATAGTACCCAAAAATTATTTCAAATAATTTCCTGTTTAAGAGAATATGATTTAAAATCAAAAGGAGTTGATAACGTTTCAACTTCCGATGGCGATTTAATGAAAGAGCTCGTTTACAAAATATTACATTAAAAAAGGCTGTCAGAAATTACCAACAGCCTTTTCAATTTATTATTAAGTTTTATTTATTGTAATGTGGCTCCAATAGTTGCAACATTTTCATTTATTATCCAATAAGTCTTGTTGCTATTTACAACAGGTTTTAATTT
>CAZWRD010000048.1:0-19720 GCA_964636105.1 uncultured Bacteroides sp. | reverse complement strand
CATCGGTATTACCAACGATAATTCAACATAACCCATATAAATTTCGTTTTCGTACCAAGGCGTTTGATAAATCAGCTTTTTAATGCCGTTTTTTTCGATGGTATAAGCATTTGTACTCTCGTTTATCAGCATTTCTGCCAGCATGGTTTTGGCAGGCTCCGGATGACAATTCAAAACATTATTGCCAATCAAATCTTTAGCTCCGTATTTTTCAAAAGTAGCCCCCGATTTTTTGTTCATATATAATATTTTCCCATCTTTATCGCAAACCGTTATTGCCAAAGGAAGTTCTTCGTACCAGTTAAAGTCCATGTTTTTAATGTTTTATTTGTTTAATTTTTCTTTCAGAAACTTAGCCGTATATGACTCTTTGTTATTTATCAAATCTTCGGGCTTACCTTCAAAAATGAGGTTTCCGCCGTTTTTGCCTCCATCGGGTCCCAAATCTATAATCCAGTCGGCACATTTAATAATATCCATATTATGCTCAATTACAATTACGGTATGACCGTTGTTTATCAATGCATCAAAAGCAGTTTTTAGTTTGTTTATATCATGAAAATGCAAACCTGTAGTGGGTTCGTCAAAGATAAACAGCGTAGGTTTCTCTGAAAAGCCTTTGGTAAGAAATGAAGCCAGCTTTATTCTCTGAGCTTCGCCACCACTTAACGAACTGGAGGTTTGTCCAAGTTTAACATAACCCAATCCTACATCCGAAAGTGGTTGAAGCTTCTGAATAATTTTGTTCTCCAAACTATTGTGTTTCGGATTGCCACTAAAATATTCTAATGCTTCATTCACTGTCATTTCCAATATATCGCAAATGTTTTTATCTTTAAACCTCACATCCAGCACTTCATCTTTAAATCTTTTGCCATTGCAGCTTTCGCAAACTAAGGTAACATCTGCCATAAATTGCATTTCAATTTTTACAAAACCATCGCCTTCGCATTCTTCGCATCTGCCACCTTCTATATTAAACGAGAAAAAGCCTGGCTTATAGCCTCTTACTTTAGCCAATTGTTGTTCCGAAAACAATGCTCTTATTTCATCATAAGCTTTCACGTAAGTAGCCGGATTTGATCTCGAAGATTTTCCAATCGGATTTTGATCAATAAATTCAACATCTGTAATTTTGTTGATATCACCATCAATTTTATCAAACTTTCCGGTTCTTTCGCCATATCCGCCATATATCTTTTTTAATGAGGGATATAAAATCGATTTTACCAATGTAGATTTCCCCGATCCGCTAACTCCCGAAACCACGCTCATAATATTTAAAGGAAATTTTACATCTATTCCTTTCAAATTGTTTTCACGTGCACCTTTTACCAAAATGTAATCTTTCCATTTTCTTCTGCTTTCAGGTATTAAAATACTAAGCTCGTTGTTCATATATTTGGCAGTTAAGCTTTTTTTGTCTTTGAATAATTCTTCAATACTACCCGCAAAAACCACTTCACCACCATGCACGCCTGCTAACGGGCCAATGTCAACAATGTAATCGGCTGATTTTATAATTTCTTCATCATGTTCAACAATAATAACGGTATTGCCCAACGTTTTTAGTTGTTTCAAAACTTTAATTAATCTATGTGTGTCTTTTGGATGCAAACCAATGCTCGGTTCGTCAAGTATATACATTGATCCTACCAACGAGCTACCCAATGAAGTAGCAAGGTTTATACGCTGCGATTCGCCACCCGAAAGGGTAGAGGATAAGCGATTAAGTGATAAATAACCTAATCCCACATCTTCAATTACCTGCAATCTGTTTGTAATTTCGGTAAGCAATCGTTTGGCCACTTTTGTGTCAAAATCATTTAGTTTAATATTTCTGAAAAATGGTAGCGATTCATTTACAGGCATTAGCACCAATTCTGATATAGATTTGTTATTTATTTTTACATAATTGGCATCTTTTCTAAGTCGTGTGCCTTTGCAATCCGGACAGCCCGTTTTGCCTCTATAACGCGAAAGCATTACCCTGTATTGTATTTTATAGGTTTGTTCTTCAACGTGTTTGAAAAAAGTATTAATGCCTTCAAAATACGAATTACCTTTCCATAAAACTTCTTTTTGCTCTTCCGACAAATCATAATAAGGTTTGTGAATTGGGAAATCAGATTTGTACGCATTCAAAATCAAATTTTCTTTCCATTCGCTCATCTTTTCGCCTTTCCAGCACACTACTGCATCCTGATAAATTGATAATGATTTATTTGGAATCACCAAATCTTCATCAATGCCAATTACCGAGCCAAATCCTTCGCAAGTTTTGCAAGCACCATAAGGATTGTTAAAGCTAAATAAGTTAACACTTGGCACTTCAAAGCTAATACCATCAAGCTCAAATCGATTAGAAAACGTTTTGAAATTGTTTTTCTCATTATCAATAATTTGAACTTTACATTCTCCCTCACCTTCAAAAAAAGCAGTTTGCACCGAATCGGCAATTCTCGAATTCAATTCTTCATCAGCTTTGTTCAATACAATTCTGTCAATCAGAATACCTAGCTTTAAATTCTTCTTTTTTGCTTTTTTATCTTTCAAAAAATCATCAATTTTTACAATCTCGTCATTAAATAACAATCGTGTAAAACCTTGCTGAATAATGATTTGAAGTTGCTCTTCTAAAACACGATCTGTTTTAACAATAAGCGGACATGAAATGATAATTTTTGAATTGTCTTCATTACAGATTATAAAATCAACCACATCACTTACCGAGTGTCGTTTTACTTCATTGTTCGAAACTGGCGAAAAAGTTTTGCCAATTCTAGCAAAAAGCAATTTTAAATATTCATAAACCTCTGTAGATGTGCCAACCGTAGAGCGAGGATTTCTGTTGTTGTTTTTCTGTTCAATCGCAATTGCGGGCGATATTCCATTAATATAATCCACATCTGGTTTCGACATTCTACCCAAAAACTGACGTGCATAAGCACTTAAACTTTCAACATATCTACGTTGACCTTCTGCATATAAGGTGTCAAAAGCAAGCGATGATTTACCTGAACCAGATAAACCTGTGATTACTATGGTTTTATTTCTAGGAAGATTTACATCAATATTTTTTAAATTGTGCAATCGAGCACCTTTTATGAAAATGAAATCCTTATCGTGTTGATTATTAGTGTCTTTTTCTTGCATTATCAGCTTCTGAATTTTTCTTCAAAGGTATTAAAAAATAAAAAGCGAATTTTTTTTATGTAAATAATGAAAAAAATATTTTCAAAATGTTGTTTTTCTTATATTATATATTATCTTTGCAACTTATAAATAAGAATTTTTAATAACATTTAAACATTAGGGGGACTTTTATAGAATAAATATTTACTCTTTTTATTACATAAATAACAAAAGGAGGATTGCATGTATAATCATGATTTAAGCGACAATGATTTAATTGCTAGATATTTAGAAGGTAACCATCAAATGCTGGAATGTTTAATTTCTCGCCATCAAAAAAAGATTTTTACCTATATTTTAGTTACCGTAAAAGACAAGGCTATCGCCGAAGATCTTTTTCAAGACACTTTTATTAAAGTGATAAATACACTTCGTTCTGGTTATTACAAAGAGGAAGGAAAATTTATTCATTGGGCTATGCGTATAGCACATAATATTACTATTGATTATTTCAGAAAAAGCAAACGTATCAATACCATTGAAAATCGATCTGATTTCGATATTTTTGATACCATTAAAATTCAAGAAGATTCTCAAGAATCTAAGATGATAATTACTCAAATTCATCAGGATATCAGAGATTTGGTTGAACTTTTGCCCGAAGAGCAAAAAGAAGTTATTTATTTGCGTCATTATTCTGATTTGAGTTTTAAAGAAATTGCTGAACAAACTAATGTTAGTATTAACACGGCTTTGGGTAGAATGCGATATGCACTTTTAAATATTCGCCGTATGATGAAAGAAAAAAATATTGTGTTAACTGCATAATTTTTTATTTTCATACAATATTTGTTTTTTTTTTACGTTATTTAATTGAATTTAATAATAATTTTAAATAGCCTATGAAAAAAAGCTACCTTTTTTATGCTGATAATGTTTCTGTTAGCAATAATACTTTCAAAGCAAAAAATAATCAAAATGAAAATATGATGCTACCCAGAAAACATATTATTCAAAATCTGATAAATTATTCTAAGTCTTTAGATGTTATTGATTTAAAATTAATTGGGAAAATAGGTATTTTAGCCAATTAAAACAAAGTGTTGATAAAGATGTTACTTTGTCAACACTTTGTTTATTTAATATCAAATGTTGAAAACGAAAGAACGATATCAGAAAATAATTGATTTTTTTTTAGAAAATCAGCCTGTGGCTGAGTCTGAACTTAAATATGAAAATCCATATCAATTGCTAGTGGCAGTTATTTTATCTGCTCAATGTACTGATAAAAGGGTTAATATGATTACTCCTCCATTTTATCAAGTTTTTCCGAATGTTGAAAACTTAGCAAAAGCTTCGCAAGAAGAAGTTTATGAAATGATAAAATCTTGTTCTTATCCTAACAATAAAGCCAAAAATTTGATAGGAATGGCAAATGCATTAATCGATTTATTTGGTGGAGAAGTGCCATCTGATGTTGATGATTTGCAAAAATTGCCAGGTGTTGGCAGAAAAACAGCCAATGTAATTGCGTCAGTAATATTTAATAAACCTGCAATGGCTGTTGATACGCATGTTTTTAGAGTTTCGGAAAGAATAGGCTTGACAACAAACTCAAAAACTCCATTAGAAACCGAAAAGCAATTAGTTAAGCATATACCTGAAAATTTGATTCCGATAGCACATCATTGGTTGATATTGCACGGCAGGTATGTTTGTAATGCCCGCAAACCGAAATGCGATGAATGTGGAATTAAGGATTATTGTAGATATATTGGTAATTAAACCCAAATTAATCAATAGGAGACTTAAAAAGTCGAACTATTTAATTTAATTGGGTTAAGTAAAAAAAAGATTTAAAAATTCAGCAATTCCTTAATATCTTCAATGTTTTTAAGTTTACCGTTTTGTCTTAAATCGATGGCTGTTTTTGTATAATATTTATGCTCAGTTAAAAACTTAATTTGTAATTGATACCATTCTTTAAGTGTGCAATGCAAATAGCCCAATTCTTCCCATTCATATCTCAATTTATGAGAAATCATAAAGAAATCGGATCGTCCCAGATAATCCAAATCAGCATCACATAATATCTTCTCAAGCTTGTTGTCAGCACTTTGTGGAAGTTTGGTTTTAAGAATTATGGATGAAATTAAATCGATTTCATTTGTAGTATAATTAAAATCTGGTAATATTTTATTTGCCATTTCGGCAGAAATATCTTCGTGGTTTTTGTATTTTGTAATTAGTCCAATATCATGAAAAAGTGCTGCTGTTTTTAAAATAGTGAGTTCAGTTTCATTAATATTTTCAGATTTTGCTATTCTATTAACTGCACAATAAACATCAAGTGTATGATCTACTGAGTGATAATACATTTTCGGACTTAATTCCGTTCTTAGTTTTTTTAATACAACTGGATATAATTCTTTTAGATTCATATTTCCTGATATTATGTAACAAATGTATTGCTTTATAAGCTTAAAATCAAAAATATTAGATAAACACTTTCAAATAATGGATAAACTTAAATAAATTGAATACAAAAAACACAATTAAAGAAACATCTGATTTTGGATTTCAATAATCAGATGTTTCATAAATAGATGTTATAAATAAAAAACTGATTTTGAACTTGGAATTTCTATACTTTTAAAACCAGCTTTCTTTAAATGTTCAGCATAATTTTGTTGTACTTTTTCTTCTCCATGAACTAAAAAAACTTTTTTTACTTTTTTTGTATTCTGGCAGCTTAAAAATTGAATCATTTCGTTGTAATCACCGTGAGCAGAGTAAGATTCAAGATGTTCTATATCAGCTCTTACATTATACCTTTGTCCGAATATAGAAATCAATTTATCTCCACGACTAATTCTTGCTCCTAAAGTTGTTGGAGAGCAATAACCAACAACCAAAACCGTAGTTTTGGGATTTTCAATATTATTAGCCAAATGATGTTTTACTCTACCAGCTTCCATCATACCCGAGGCCGAAATGATTATGCATGGTTTATGGCTGCTATTCAAAGCTTTTGATTCATCAATTGTTTGAATATAATGAAGATTTTTAAAACCGAATGGATCCGGATCTTTTTTAATGTATTCCATCATTTCATCATTAAAGCATTCAGTATGTAAACGCATAATATTAGTGGCATCTGTTGATAATGGGCTGTCAACATAAACATCAATATCAGGTAAGAGTTTTTGATTTTTTAATCTATCTAAAGCATAAACAATTTCTTGTGTTCTTCCAACACTAAATGAGGGAATAATTAATTTGCCTTTTTTCTTTGTACAGGTATCTATAACGATTTTAAGAAGTTGCATTTCAGCATCTTTTGTTTCATCATGTATTCTGTTACCATAAGTAGATTCAGTTATAATGTAATCAGCTTGTGGAAATGCTTCTGGATCTTTTAAAATTCTTTTTTTGTATCTGCCAATATCGCCAGTATAGCATAAGCGTTGAATTTTTTTCCCTTCTCTTATTGTTAAATTTACTGCAGAACTTCCTAAAATATGCCCTGTATCTGTAAAAAGAACCATAATATCATTTTCAATTGAAAACTCTTTATGATAAGGGATGCTTATAAAGTTTGACATACAAGCGTGTGCATCATCTAGTTTATATAGAGGTTCTAAGGGAGGCAGATTATGTAAAGCCCTCTTTTTGTTATTTGTATAGGTGTCATGTTCTTGAATTCTCCCAGCATCTGCAAGCATAATTGCACACAAATCGCGTGTTGCTGGAGTGCATATTATTGTTCCGTTAAACCCAAGTTTATGAATATAGGGTATTAATCCCGAATGGTCGATATGAGCATGTGAAAGTATAAGATAATCAATTTCTGAAGGTTCAAAGCCTAAATCGCGATTCATGGCATCGGTTTCCATTCCTTTTCCTTGAAACATTCCACAATCGAGCAGAATTTTCAACCCCTTATTAGTAGTAATTAAATGTTTGCTGCCAGTTACTTCCTTTGCTGCACCTATAAATTGAATTTGCATAAATTGAGTTTATTATAAATGAAACTGTTTAAAACTCATTTGGATATTGAGTTTTCTGTAATTACTTTTGAATATCAGTAACATATAGCCACGATAAGCTCAGCTACTGTTTTTTTTAGACAAACCTATTTTGTAATTATTTTTTTACAACCAAGCAGTTAGCCATTATATCATGCAAAGCTTGTTTCTTTTCGGTTAAACCAGCCATAATATAACCAATTAAAAGAATAATTGATGATACAATTTTACCAAAATATCTTCCGCTAGCTCTTAGAAAACTAATTTTGTTACCATCCATATCGGTAACTTTTAGTCCAAGTGCCATTTTGCCTAAAGTTGCACCATTATAGCTTTCCATCAAAGCATAATACATCCATTGCAAAATAGTAATAAATAGGAATGTTACCATAAAAATACCTATAAGTGCTCCAACTGCACCCATTTGTTGAGCTTCTGTCATTGATTGTGCATTAAATACAGTTAATCCCAAAACACCCATAAGTGGCACCATAATAATTGTTTGTGCAATATACAACACAATGTAATCAATGATAGATGCAACAAAACGAAGCCAAAAACCAGCATATCTTACAGGTTTAACCTCTTGATCTAAAATAATTTCTTCCATAAATTTAAAATTTGATTAATAAATGCCTACTCTATTTACAGTTTTCGGCTTCGCTGTTTATTTTTCTTTATTTATAAATTTTTCTTTAGTGTCTTTTGGAATAATGATTGAACGTTGAAAAATATTGTTTTCGTTAAAAAGCTTTCTGTAAGTAATATGCTTTTTTGCATATTTTGCACCAACAGATTCGTGTAAAGCTCTCATTTTCGGATTAAAATCTCCCACCCATGAAAGTTCCAGTTCGGTGTACCATGGTTTGTTTTTTAATACCTGCGACAAATGCCAGAAAATCCCCGATTCTACTCCAGATTTTTGAAATTGTGGAGTAACACCCATAATGGTAATTCGAGCTCTGGTAATTGTATTTTTTTTCTTTAAATATAAAAATTTAATTTTATTCCATAAATGAAGTTTACCGTTTAAATGTTTAAGTATTTGATTTACATCAGGAAACATAATCAAAAAGGCAACTGGCTCTTTTTCATGATAAGCAAACCAAATAAATTCTTCGTCAATTATATCTTTGGCATTAAGCATTGTACGTTTGAGCATTTCAACATCAATAGGTGTAAAGTTTTCGTGAAACTGCCATGCTGTATCATATATTTTTTTAAAATCGTTGATGTATTTTTCTGCATTTGAAATTTTAATATGTTCGAAACTGTAACCAGGTTTTTGTCGAATCCAATCAGCAATTTTAAAAAATCTTTCGGGTAATGGTTTTGTAATGTCAAGATGATTAGTAACTTGCTCAAAATAAAATTTGAATCCATATTCCTCAAAATATTTTTGATAATAGGGTGGATTATATTGCATTCCAATACCTGGATGAGTAAATCCATCTACCAATAAACCCCAGTAATTGTCGTTTTCGCTAAAATTGATGGGACCATCCATCGCTTCCATTCCTTTTTCGCTTAACCATTTTTCACATTGGTCAAACAACATAAAAATAGCTTCTCTATTCTCAATACATTCAAAAAAACCCATACCACCAGTGGGTTGTGTATAGTTGTATGCTTTGTTTTTATTAATAAAGGCAGCAACACGTCCAATCAGTTGTCCGTTGTTATCTTTCAGAATCCAACGACAAACCTCCCCATTCCTAAAAAAAACATTGGTTGCCGGATTAAAAATGTTTTCAATCTCAGATTCGAGTTGACAAACCCATGTATTATCTGTTTTATAAACAATATGCGGTACTTTATGAAAGTCTTTAATATGTTGATTCGTTATTACTTCGGTAATTTGCATATGGTGTATTAATTTGCTTGTCTATTTTTTTACAAACCTACGGATTTTTTTTTAGAATGCAAATAATAATATAGATAAAATAATTGAAAAAATGATTATTATTTGAAAAATTGGCTTTAGTTTTATGTAAATAAAAGGAAAATTCTTACTTATAATCAGTTGAGGTTTATTATAGTACAAGTAATTGAAATAATTGATAATAAAGTAATGAGATGATGAAGGTTAAGGAACTTCTAAAAATTGCTTTTTCATTAGGAAACTGTGGTTTTAAAATCTCGTTTGCCTCAAAAAATATAATTTTTAGAACCCCTCGTTATTTACTTTAAATATAAATGTTTTGTTTTTAATTTGATAATCAGTATTTTGTGATGATGATGTAATTTTATTCTTAAAATTAAAAATTGAAGAGTTTATTTTAAATTAAAATGTTTAATTTTACATTTCAAATAAAACATTATTTCATATGGCACTTGACAAAATAATCGAACTTGAGAATATTACTGTTTATCAAAGAAATATCATGATTTTATCTGATGTTAATCTTACAATTGAAAAAGGTGAATTTGTTTATTTGATAGGTAAAACGGGTACAGGTAAAAGTTCATTATTAAAAACGCTGTATGCTGATTTGCCTGTAATTGAAGGAAGTGCAATAGTAGCTGATTATCAGTTAAAAGATATTAAAAAGAAAGACGTTCCGTATTTAAGAAGAAAGTTAGGAATCGTATTTCAGGATTTTCAATTACTTATTGATAGAAGTGTAAGTGAAAATCTGAAATTTGTTTTAAAAGCTACAGGTTGGAAAGATAAAGTACAGATTGATGAAAGAATAAATGAGGTATTGGAAAAAGTAGGTTTAAATACCAAAGGGTTTAAGATGCCCCATCAATTGTCTGGAGGTGAGCAACAAAGAGTTTCAATTGCCAGGGCATTGCTTAATGACCCCGAGTTGATATTAGCAGATGAACCAACAGGAAATTTAGACCCCGAAACATCTGAGGGAATTATAAATTTATTGAAAGACATTAGTGAAAATGGACGAGCTGTATTGATGGCTACACATGATTTTATGATGATAGAAAAGTATCCTTCAAGAACTTTAAGATGCGAAAGTGGTAAAATACTTGCTAATTAAGCATATAAATTATATACTTTCAATAATTCTTTTTCTTCGTTTTCCCAACATAATTCTGTGGCTGCTTTTTGGGTATTTTTCTTGTATTCAGCTAATTTCTCTTTGTCTTCAAGCATATTTTTGATTTTCTCTGAAATAACTTCAGGTTTATGTGAGTTTAAGATTTCTCCAACCTTGTATTCTGTAACTATTCTTTTTACTTCTGGCAAATCAGAAACCAAAACCGGAATTCCAGCATTAATATAATCAAAAAGCTTATTAGGCAGGCTAAATCTGTAATTTAAATTTGTATCTTTATCTAAACTTAGCCCTAAATCAGCATTTGCAGTATAATGAATCAATTCTTGATAGGGGAGACGTTTTCTAAATTCAATTTTATGTTGGATGTTTAGCATTACAGTGAGTTTTTTTAAATCTTCAATTACATCTCCGTCTCCTATTATCAATAATAAAGTGTTTTCGAGAAATTGCATGGCTTCCACTAATTCTTCAACACCTCGGTCAACATTTATCCCAGCACCTTGAAGAATTAATATGTTTTTATTTTCTTCTAATCCCAATTCTTTTTTTAATTTAATTGCTTGATTGTCTTTTCGTAATGGAATATTTCTAACAACATTTACTTCAATATTATATTTCTTTTTGTATATTTCAGCAATAGATTCATTTACGGTAAATGCATGCTTTAATTTGGGGAAAATGAACTTTTCAATTTTCAACCAGATATTTCTGGCAAAATTATTGTTAATCAATTCGGGTACTTCAGTAAAATATTCATGGCTGTCGTAAACCAAAGGAATTCGTTTTATTTTGCTAATCAGGAAATTCGGTAGTAATGTGTCTAAATCGTTGGCAATTAATAAATTTGGCTTGTTGAATAATAAGAAGAAAAACAAACGGATATTAAATTCAGCATAAAATATAGCTTCTTTTTCAAATAAAAGATTCATTCTGTGTGTTTTATATAATCGTTCTTCCAAATTTCGACTATCTTTTTTCCGTCTGCCCACCAATAAAACCTCATAACCAGCTTTAATCAAAGTTTTACATACTTTGTCAACTCTCTGATCTGTAGATAAATCATTAATTACTGAAACAATTGCTCTTTTCAAGTTTTTTTTAGCAAAATTACAGAATTTTGTAATCTAAATAACGAAAGACTGAACATGAAAATTAAAAAATGAATTGCTTTTAACAATAATTAATTTTCGGTTTATGAATATTGTTGTAATTTTGAAATCAAAAAAATGTATAGAAAGTTATTCATATTAAGTATTTTAATAAGCATTTTATTGATTTCTGTTTCATGTAAAAGCAAAAAAGAAAAGGCTGATAAATTGGTTGTTGAATCTTTAATAAAAACAGATAAATCTGATTTTAAAGGTGCAATACAAGATTTGGATAAAGCAATACAATACGATTCTTTAAATTCAAAGTCATGGTTTTTGAGAGGAAATCTAAAAATAAGTTTACAACAAATAGATAAAGCTATTTTAGATTATGATAGAGCTATTGCATTGAATGATAAAGATATGAATGCTTATTACAATAGGGGATATGCTTATTTTTTGTTAGGAAATCAGGAAAAAGCTTGTGAAAATTTTTTTATAGCATATAAAATGGGAAAACCAAATATTGAGGATAAAATAAAGAATTGCAAAGAGATACAATAAAAAAGGAAGGTTTTTAACCTTCCTTTTTTTTAATATGTTTAAACATTAAATCGAATATGTAAAATATCACCGTCGTTAACAATATAACTTTTACCCTCAACCGAAAGTTTTCCAGCTTCTTTCACTTTGGCTTCGCTTCTATACGAAATCATATCTTCGTATTTAATAACTTCAGCTCTAATAAAACCTCTTTCTAAATCGCTATGTATTGCACCTGCAGCTTGTGGTGCTGTCATGCCTTTGCGAATAGTCCAGGCGCGGTTTTCTTTTCCTCCTACCGTAAAGAATGAAATCAGATTCAATAACTTATAAGCAGAACGGATTAATTTATTTACACCTGGTTCTGTTAAACCGTAGTCTTGTAAAAAAGCCATTCGGTCTTCTTCAGTTTCAAGAGCAGCAATATCAGCTTCCAAAGCACCTGCAATAATTAAAACTTCTGTGTTTTCATCTTTTACAGATGCTATTAATCTTTCAACATATTGATTACCGCTGATAGCAGAGTTTTCATCCACATTGCATACGTACATTACAGGTTTGTCTGTCAATAAAAACATATCATTAACCCACTTCTTGTCATCATCTGAAATTTCTATAGTTCTCACATTCTGAAACGATTCCAAATGATTTTTGTATTTTGTTAAAACATCTATCCCATGTTTTGCATCTTTATCTCCAGCTTTTGCTGCTTTTTCTGTTCTTTGAATTTTGCGCTCAATAAGCTCTAAATCTTTTACTTGCAATTCAAGATCTATAATTTCTTTATCGCGAACAGGATCAACAGAACCTTCAACATGAGGTAGATTTTCATCATCAAAACAACGTAAAACATGAATAATTGCATCGGTTTGACGAATATCAGCTAAAAATGCATTTCCAACACCTTCGCCATTATTAGACCCTTTTGCCAAACCCGGAATATCCACGATATCAATAGTTACAGGTACAACTTTTTCTGCTTTTATAATTTTATCTAGTTCAAATAAACGCAAATCTGGAACATATGCTATTCCCATATTTGATTTATTTGTACTGTAAGCAAAATTAGTTGTTTCTGCTTTAGTGTTTGATATACAATTAAATAAAGTTGTTTTTCCGATATTTGTCAGTCCGACAATGCCACATTTTAATGCCATAAATTCTGTTGTTATTAAGTTTGCAAAGATAAAAAATAGTTTGAAACTTTGAGATTGTGATTAATAACAATATTGAATTATTGGTGTTTAATGTCCTGAAATTATCTGAAAGTGATTAAACTAATACAAAATAGAAATTTTATACTGATTCTTGCCTTTATTTTAGGCGTTTTTATCTCTTATCCTGCATTTTATCTGAAAAATTATGCAATTTATATTCTTGCCTTTATGATGATGATGTCATTAAATGTGATATCATTAAATGAATTTAAAAACTATAAATTGATTTTAAAACCGATTATTATTTCAATTTTTCTAAATTATTTGGTTTTTGGAATTTTAATTTTAATTTTAGCTAGATTTTTTTACATGCCTAAAGATGAATTATTTATCGGTTTTGTTTTTATTGTTATTGCACCACCAGGAGCAGTTATTGTTCCCTTTACTTATTTATATGGTGGTAATACTCAGTTTTCTGTTTGGGGCGTAATTGGTGCTTCTTTATTTTTGTTGATTTTATTTCCTATTGTTATTTTGATGACTATGGGTAAGTTGTTGAATAACGGATTAATAGACCTTTTTAGAATTTTATTTATAACTATTGTTATCCCAGTAATTTTATCTCAATTATTAAATAGAAATCAATATTTTAAAATGCTAACAAAATACAAAAGTAAAATTATTGATTGGAGCTTTTTCTTAATCGTTTATATTGTGATTGGTTTAAATAGTGATATTTTTATAAATCATGCAGAGGTTTTGATAAAACCAGCAATAATACTAATATTTTTTTTATTTGGGTTTAGCTTTTTTATAAATTATATTATGAAAAAGTTTCATATACAATACTCTGATAGAATAAGTTATTTGTTAATGATTTTTGTTAAAAACAATCCCTTTTCAGCGGTAATATCTTTACATTTGGCAGGTAAAGTTGCTGCGATACCTTCTGTTGCTTTAAGCGTTGTTTTGCTTATCTATTTGATTTTGTTTCCAATAATAACTGCTAGCGAAAAATTAAAACCAAATTAAATCTCTTTTTCGAACTTGCAAAGGTTTTTAAGCCAAAGAATGGCTGTTAAAGCAATTAGCATCAAATTACCTATACCTAAAAAGCCGTTTTGTGTAAAAAAAACAGAAATTTGATGTCCCCACAAATCATGCCAGTTTCCTCCATAAAATACAAAAGCAGTTAATATTAAAGTTTTGTAAATTATTGATATATTGGTTTTTGATAATAATAAAAACATGCAAAACATTATTATTGGCAAACTAAACAAAAAATGTTCACTATCGGTAACTGTTATTAATGGAATGCATGCAATAGCCATAAAATACACAATCGTAAACTTCTTGATTTTAAAATTTACAGACATATCGCCTTTGTTTTCAATTACAAACCAAAGAAAAAAGGCTCCAATTAATCCTAAAATGATTAATGAAAACCAAAGCCCTTTTTGCTGAAAACCAAAAATGGAAAGTATCATATTGGTTATTCCATAAATTGTATCAGCACTAGTAGTTATACTTTGATTATGTCCTTTCATTATCGAAATCCAATCATTTAATAACATAAAGTTTTGTTCAAATCCCAAAAAAAGTGTTGGAAGAAGCAACCCTATTAAAAAACTTAATGTAAGAAAAGAAGCAGCTTTAAACTTTCTGAATACCAGCAATACAGGTAGAAGAACAATAAAATGTAATTTAAATAAAATACCTATTCCCATTAAAACGCCAGCAAAATTTTGTTTGCCTTTTGTAAGTAATTCTAAGCTATATGTATAGAGTAAAAGCAAAAAAACATTCACATTTCCGAGATGTAGTTCTCGATAGAAATGATTGATAATAACCAAGGTAGTTAAATATAATATGGTGTTCTTTTTGTTTTCATTTATATTAAATAATTTTACAAATAAGTTATATACTTTGAATGTAACGGTCAGAATAGCAGCTGAGACAGCAATATAATATACAATTGAAGCAATTTTGAATGGAATGTAATAGAAAATGGAAAAAGGCAATAATGCAAATGGTGTATATTTATAAAATCCAGAATTTAAACCAAACGGTATTCCGTAAATAGGTTCACCATTTAAGAAGTTTTGCATGGCAAGATAATAAACTTTAAAATCGTTTTGCCAAAATCTACCATTTATCCATTCGCTTACAAAAAGCAAAATAAAGAATAAAATTAATGACCATTGAAATTTAATGTGTGAAAAATTTATTTTTTTTAGCATAAGTATTTATAGTTCAATTGTTAATTCGTCATAAGCTAAGTGAATATTTGGAGGTAATTCCTTTTCTACTTCTTCATGCAATCCCATCATATGACTAATGTGTGTTAAGTAAGCTTTCTTAGGTTGTATTTTTCTTATTACATCAATTGCTTCATCTAATGTGAAATGTGAGACATGTTTTTTCTTTCTTAAGGCATTAATAACAACGATTTCCGACCCTTTAATTTTCTCAAACTCTTTATCACTAATGTAATTGCAATCAGTGATGTATGTGAAATTTCCAATTCTGTAACCATAAATTGTTAATTCCAAGTGCTTTACTTCAATTGGAATAATTTTTACATTATTTATTTCAAATATTTTGTTTTCAACTGTTTGTAAATTAATTTCGGGAACACCAGGATATTTGTAAACTGCAAATGCATATGAAAATTCGTTTTTAATAGCTGTCTGAACATCTTTACGTGAATATACATCAATAGCTTTTTTCTGGATATAATTAAAAGCTCTTACATCATCCAAGCCAGCAATATGGTCTTTGTGTGCATGTGTAAGTATTACAGCATCAAGGTGTTTTACTTTCGCTCTCAGCATTTGTGTTCTGAAATCAGGACCCGCATCAATTACAAAAGTATTGCCTTCAGTTTCAATCATTACCGATGAACGCAAACGTTTGTCTTTAATGTTATTTGATATGCAAACATCACATTCACAGGCAATAACCGGTACTCCTTGTGATGTTCCTGTTCCTAAAAATGTTATTTTCAATGCTGTGATTTTTTTTGTAAAATTATTAAATTAAAAGGACAGACCATTTTTATTTATGAAATTTAACTAAAATTTTTCAATGCAAAAGTGTTTATTTTCTGGTTTTAAACTTATTACTGTCTGTTTTTGAAATGTTTAGAATCTCCCCATTCACCATAACCAATTTCTGCTCCTGAAATATGAATTCGGGCTTCCAGACAGTTTTTGCATTCACTGGCTTCTTCGTCAATACATGGTTTATCTTCGTATAATAGATAACTTTCACGGTATTTAACAGGTGTAAGATTTGGCATGATAATGTTGCTTCCAACTTTGATTGCTTTTTCTCTGCCCATTTTATCCAAAGTCTGCATGGCTGTTGTTGCAGCTATATTAATATCTTTCATCATGATACGCAATAATGCCACCATTTTTAAAGATAAATCAAATCTGTCTTTTTTCGACATCAATTGGTCTCGATATTGATATAAAGGAGTGTCTTCATGTTCGATATAAGGTCCCATGCCTGCCATATCGATATCAAATTCTTTAAAAAACAATAAATCATCAGCTAAATCCTCAACAGTTTGAAAAGGTAAGCCAATCATTACACCAGTACCAACCTGATAGCCACATTTTCGCAACAAATGCAATGCATTCAATCGTGTATCGAAATCATGGGTTTTGTTGTTAGGATGAAGTTTCCGGTAAAGTTCAGGATTGCTGGCTTCAATACGAAGCAAATATCTGCGTGCACCAGCTTCATGCCATTTCATAAAAGTTTCTTCAGTTTGTTCGCCCAACGAAAGGGTAATACCCATTTCATTGTTAGTCATTGCATTAATTTTATGCAATAATTTAGTAATGGAGTCAACAAATTTTTTGCCTTTCCTTTCTCCAGCCTGAATAACCAATGAAGCATATTTATTTTCCCAAGCATATTTAACTGCGTCTAATACTTCATCTTCAGATACATAATAGCGTTGAAGCTTTTTGTTTCCACCTCTGATTCCGCAATAATAGCAGTTTTTTGCACAGATATTTGAAAATTCTATCAAACCTCTGAAATAAACTTTATTTCCTACATATTTTTCTTTAATTTCAGCAGCTTTTGCAAAAATTAATTTTCGTCCGGCATCATCAGAATTGAGTAATTCAATAAGCTCTGATTTGCTAAATTCTTCTTTCTGAAGTATTTCCTCTATTCTTTTACTATTCATGAAAAGTAATTTGTTGAATAAACTTAAAAATCTGATTTAATCTTCATCTGTCATTTTGAAAATAAAATCAGGATCATTTTTCCTTTTTTCTGTATTTTTCAAAACAGCTTCTTTTTCATCATTGCTCATTGTTTGCCAGTTAACTATTTCTCTCATTGAGCGATAACAGCCAATACAATACTTGTTTTTATCATATTTGCAAATCAGTTTGCATGGTGATTTTATTTGATCCATTTTTCTTTTTTTGTGATAAAAAAATAATAGTAAACAATTTTACTTAAATTGCCATTACAAATCCGGGTATTGCTTTAATTTTTTCATATAATTTATTCAAGATTTCTTCGCTTTCAATATTTAAAAGGATTGTATAGCTAATAAAGTTTTGCTTTTTGCTTTCAATGTTTTGTATTTCATTGTATTGCATACCAGCATCTTCAATTGCCATCCCTATATGTGTTCTGTTTACCAAATCAGGAAATGTATTGTTGCATATTACTTTGAAATTGATTGTTATTGGATATTTTACTTTGCTATCGCAAAACTTTTGTTCTTTAATATTCATTTTCAGTTTTTAATGTTTTAAGTCCGAAGCCGGTGGTCCGAAGTCGGATGAAGTTGAAAAATATTGTTTTATATAGTATTTTAATAATTCATAACTCATAACTCATAACTCATAACTCATAACTCAATTTTATAAGTAGTCAGTTGCTGTTTGTTCTTTCTTTAAAAATGGCGCAATAGCTCTATCATAAATTCCGTGAACATATGAAATAGCCATACCATAATTGGTAACCGGAATTCCTGCATCTACAGCTGGTTTTAATCTGTTAATTACTTGTTTGCGAGTTAAAACACAACCACCACATTGAATTACCATAGCATATTCGGTAATTTCTCTTGGCAATTTGCTGAGGCCAGTTACTACCTCATATTCAATATTTTTTCCGATAAAATTGGTTAACCATCTGGGTATTTTCACTCTTCCAATATCGTCGCACGAAACATGATGCGTACATGATTCTAATATTAAAACCCTGTCGCCGTCTTTTAGTTTTGATAAATGTGGTGTTCCTTTCACATAATTACCAAAATCACCCTTGTTTCTTGCTAAAATAATGCTGAAACTGGTTAATGGAATATCCTTTGGAATAGATGCATCTGCTTTCAAAAAAACCTGACTGTCAGTTACTACCAGTTTGGGTTTGGGCTCCATTCTTCGAATGTAGGCATCCACTTCTCTTTCTTTGCAAACTACTGCAATGCCATCATTATCAAGTATATCTCTGATAACTTGTACTTGTGGTAAAATCAACCTACCTTCAGGTGCTTCAATATCAATAGGTGTAATTAATAAAACTGTATCGCCATAGCCAATCAAATCGCCGATTAATGATTGTGAGCGATAAGCCGATTCCGGCATCAGTTTTAAAATGGATTGAATGATATTTTCTTTGTTAATTGGATTTAAAACGCTGAAATCGATAACAATAGATTTGTATTCATTTTCTATTTTGGTTTTTAATTCATCATTTAATACTGAAATATCCGATTTGTTATGAATTACAAAATAGGGAATAGCAAGATCTGAAAAAGATGCTATTAATTTAATTTCTTCATCACCAAATGTATTGTTGGTAATTACAAGTATTGCCAAATCGACAGTTTTGAGTGCTTCTTTGGTTTTTGCAATGCGTTTTAAACCTAATTCGCCCACATCATCAATTCCGGCTGTATCTATCAGAATAACTGGTCCTAATCCGGTAATTTCCATGGATTTCTTAACCGGATCGGTAGTAGTGCCGGCAAAATCAGAAACTATAGCGATTTCCTGTCCAGCTAAAGCGTTAATCAATGAACTTTTGCCGTTATTTCTGCGTCCGAAGATTCCTATATGTGGTTTTGCGTCTTTTCCTTTGCTCATTTTGAGTTAATTGTTATTAGGTTATTGGTTATTAAGTTATTGAGTTGTTGACTTGGAATTCATAATTCATAACTCATAATTCATAACTCATATCTCCATTACGTCATTTATCGAAAACCCTGTCTTTAAAAGATTTTCAGGTTTTAGAATCTGAATAAGCTTATTATTTTCAATCAAATTCAGCTTTTGATTGGCTTCAAAAATATCCAGACTCTCAGATTTCATCAGTTTTGCCAGTTCGGCAGCTTTATGATAGCCGATATATGCTGAAAGTGCTGTAGTTATAGCAGGACTTCTAAATAATCGTTGTTCAGCAAGCTGGGTGTTAATTTCGAAGTCATCGAAAATATTTTCGGTAATGGTTTTATTGCAGGCTATTAGCAAATGCAGGCTTTCTAGCATGGTATGACCAATGACAGGAAGGTATGCATTTAAATCTAAACAGCCACGTGCTGATAATGAACTTATCAGCATATCATTGGCATAAATTTTTTGTGCGGCGCTTATTACAAATTCAACAATTACCGGATTAACTTTTCCGGGCATTATCGAACTGCCAATTTGTTTTTGTGGTAAGCTAAATTCTTTATTTCCTGCAATATCCGAAGCCAGTAATCGCAA
>CAZWRD010000047.1:0-19961 GCA_964636105.1 uncultured Bacteroides sp. | reverse complement strand
CAGAACCATTGCCCGAAGATAACTGGACAGGTTATGAAGGCTTTATACACCAGATTATTCTTGATAACTACTTAAAGAATCATCCAGATCCTGAAGAAATAGAATACTATTTATGCGGTCCACCGATGATGAATGATGCCGTTTTGAAAATGCTTGATGATTATGGTGTTCCAAAAGAAATGATAGCCTTCGACGATTTTGGAGGATAATAAAAAAGCCCGTTTAAACGGGCTTTTTTTTATTTTGTAGCAGAAACTCTCATCGACATAATGTCTTTATCGAATAGATACAAACTATGAGCTCCTATAAGATTTAATTTATCAATAATACCTCTTACTGATTTTTCTTCTTCTATTTGCTCATTTACAAACCATTGAATCCAATTGTTGGTAGAGAAATCTTTTTCTTCCATACATACCCCAACAATATTGTTTACTGATTGTGAAATATACTTTTCGTGTTCAAAAACTTGTGTAAAGATATCTCTGATATCTTTATATTCTACAGGAGGTTGATTTAAAGCAGGAATAATTGCTTTTCCTCCTCTTTCATTTACATAACCAAGAAACTTCAACATATGTTGGTGTTCTTCTTCTGCTTGTGCATAAAACCATTGAGCAGTACCTTCAAAACCATTAACCTCTGCCCATGATGCCATTGACAAATATAAATTAGAAGAATAAGCTTCCTTTTCAATTTGTTCAACTAAAATATTTTCAACTTTTTGTGATAACATATAATATTGATTTAAATTTTGGTAAATATAACAAAGTTTTCTTTTACATTGTTCAATAAAATGAATTTTCTTTTTAATTATTACAAAAAAACAAAACACTATCAAATAAAAATGTAAATTTGCAAAATCTAAATATTTTAGGCATAAAAAATTTCTTAGTTTATTTTTATTATATAACTATTAATGAAATACTTAAATAATTTTTTCTTATTTTTATTACTGATTTTCTATTTTGAATCGTCAGGAAATAATACTATTGATAGTTTGAAAAAAGAAATAAACCAAAATCCACTTATAAATAAATCTAAAATAAATTTAAATATTGCAGAAGCGTTTTTCAAAGAAAATACTGACTCTGCTCTTAAATATGCCAATACAGGTTTGTTATTTGCGATGAAGCAAAATGACCACACTAACAAAGCTGAGGCATATAGATTAATAGGTAAATGCTATGCAGAAAAAAGAAACATTAAATTAGCTTTAATAAATTTAAATAACTCAATTAATTTATTCAAACTTCTAAATAATCAATCAAAAATCGCTGATCTGTATAACACAATCGGAATTTTGTATGGCAAAATTTACAACTATGATAAATCCTTATTTTACATTCATAAATCAATAGAAATACTTCACAAAGAAAATGATAATAAAAAAATATCATCTTCTCTTAATAATTTAAGTGTAGTCTATCGTAGTCTTAAAGATTTTGAAAAATCATTGTCAACATCACAGCAATCATTATACTTTGCAAAAAAATCTGAAGATGAATATGCTATTGCTTCATCATTAAATAATGTCTCTCTTTCTTATACTTATACAAAAAGATATAAAGAAGCCCTTAGTTATCAACTACAAGCTATTGCTATCTTTGAAAAATTAAAAAACAAGAAAAGACTTTGCTCATCATATTTAAGTGTTGGCAGTGTTTATGCTAAGTTGAAACAACCGCAAAAAGCAAAAGAGTATTACTTGAAATCTTTGGCTTTAGCTCTTGAAATACACGATACATATCTTACCTCATTTGCTTATCAAAGCATTGGCAATAAATACCTTGGAGAAAATAATTATGAAAATGCATTTTACAACCTAAAAAAAGCTGAAGAATATGGTGAGAAAATTAATGATATAGGTTGTTTGAAAATTTCGAGCGAACTTTTGGCTGAATACTATGCAAAAACAAATGATTATAAAAATGCATATGAATACTATAAAAAATTTAAAACATATAACGATAGTATATATAATGCTGATAATTTAGAACGTTTTCAGGATTTACAACTTAAATATGAAGTTGATGAGAAAGATAAACAAAATAAAATACTAAAACAAGAAACTACAATCCAGAAACTTGCCATTCAGAAACAAATATATTTGAAAAACACATTTATAATTGTTTCAATAATTGTTATTATTATGATTATTATAGTATCTTATTTGCTAATAATGAAAAGAATAGCAAACAAAAAACTCTCAGATTATAATCAATTGATAACGTTACAAAAAGACAAACTTGAAGATGCCAATGCCGCAAAAGATAAGATTTTTACATTAATTGGTCACGACTTAAAAACTCCATTTTACGTAATTCTTAGATATACACAATTACTTAGAAATCAATTTGAATGTCTTACTGATGTAGAAAAAAAAGAAAATATAGACGAATTGCATGATTTAACGAGAGATGTATATTATGTACTTGAAAATTTACTTACTTGGTCTCGTTCTCAAAGAGGTATAATTCATGTAAAAAAAGAATTAATTAATTTAAGTGAGCTCATATATACAAGTATAAAGCCTTATCAAACAAATGCTAATAGAAAAAACTTAACAATAAACAATCTGATAGATCCCTCCTTAAAAGTGATGGCTGATAAATATACTTTAGGCACAGTAATTGGAAACTTATTTAATAATTCAACCAAATTTACACCTGTTGGTGGAAGTATAACTTTTGAAATTAAAGAAACTGAAAACAATGAATTTGAAATACGTGTAAAAGATACAGGAATTGGTATTGATGAAGAGAATCAAAAGAAACTATTTCAAATTGGAGATAGCTTTTCAACAGATGGAACAGAAAATGAAAAAGGAACAGGCTTAGGATTAATAATTTGCAAGGAATTTATTGAATATAATAACGGAAGCATTTTTGTTGATAGTAAAATAAATGAAGGTAGTGTTTTTACTATAAAGCTACCAAAAGAATAAAAAAAAAGGCTGATTTACATTCAGCCTTTTTTTTAGATTATCTACTTTCAAATTTTTTCATTTCTTCATCAAAAGTCTTCTTAAATTTTTCATAATCATAATCTATCTTTAATTCTTTATCTGCCGACAATCTGTTGCCAACACCTTTTACAATGTCATCAGCAGAAACTTCAACACATACATAGGTTTTATAATTCCCTTCTACAGTTTTGGTTTGTTTTTCACAAATTACTCTAACATTAGCCAAAACCTGATTAATAACTTCTCTGGTGTTTCCTTCAAATCTCTCTTCTAAACCTTCTACATTATTGGCTTCGGATGATTTTACATAATTATCTGTTACACCTTTCATGGTAGTTTGAATTAAGCCAGCCAACTGAGCTTTAACATTGCTCATTGCTTTTTTCTTCGAAACCATTTGATCTTGACTTTCGCCACTTGCACTTGCTCTAAAAAGATTATTGGTACTCATAAATTCTTTTTCACCTGCGCAATAATTATTTACCAAAACTTCGCCTTTAGGTAAAGGTTGTTGGTCTGCTATTTTTTGTTTTGATTTACAACTTGTTGCAAATAAGGCAACAATTAATAAAGCTGAAAGATAATACTGAATTTTTTTCATGTTTCTTGAATTTAAAATGAATAAATGTTTCTTGAATTGATTTCAAATTTCGTGCCAAATAAACGATTATACAACTAATATGAAACTATTTGAATATCAATTATCATTGCAAAAATATAAATATTATTATAAATAACAAATAATTATTATTTTAATCTCATTATATAAATTCATTCATTATCAGTTAATTTTCAATTTCAAGTCGCAAAATCTTTGTATTTTTGTTTTCAGAAACATCAAAAGAAATAGTAATGAAATACAATAAAACAATAATAATAATTAGCATTATTCTATTGATTATATGCATTATATGGTTTTTTGCCGAAATAATTTTTTTTGTACTTATCGCTTTGGTTTTATCTATGATAGGAAGACCTTTAGTAGTAAAGTTAAGTGCTTTTCAAATAAAAAAATACAAATTACCCAATTCCATAGCTGCTTTAATAACTTTATTTGTGATGATTTTTATTTTCTCAATGTTTTTCATATTGTTTATACCAATTTTGATTAACGAAACCAAAGTAATTTCTTCCATTGATATCAATACTGTAATGCAATTATATCAAGAACCAATACATAACATCGAAAATTTTCTGAAAAATTATAATATCATAAATCAAGATCAAACATTAATTACACTTATTAGCGAAAAAATAATGAATCTGCTTCAAATAATTAATTTTTCAGATCTTTTTACCTCATTATTAACCTTAGCAGGAAGTGTGTTTATCTCTATTTTTGCTATTTTATTTATAACATTTTTCTTTTTAAAAGATGCTTATTTGTTTAATAACGTAATTATGATGTTTACACCCATCGATTATCAATCTGAATTAAAACATGTTATGATAAGTTCTCGCAAACTAATTAGTAGGTATTTTATCGGATTATTACTCGAAATGCTGGCAATGTGTCTTTTGCTATGGATTGGATTGAGTATAATTGGTATTAAAAATGCATTTCTAATTGCATTTATCGGAGGAGTTATGGTAATTATACCGTATATAGGAGTTTTGATTGGAACAGCTGTAGCCTTGATATTTGGTATTACAACAGCTTTAGGAGCCAATGTAAATGCGGATATTTTGCAAATTGCCTGGCAAATTTTAGTTGTTTATGGTATTGTAAAACTTATCGATGATTTTGTCTTACAACCCTATATCTATTCTAATAGTGTAAAAGCTCACCCTCTCGAAATATTCCTGATTATATTAATGGCAGGCAGCCTAGCAGGTATTTTAGGAATGGTATTGGCAATTCCAGCTTATACTTTTTTGAGAATTCTTGCAAAAGAGTTTTTCTCTCAACTAAATTTTGTAAAGAAATTAACTGAAAAAATATGATTAGATTAATCTCTAAAATTACTGATGGCTTTCAATTCATTAAATGTTTAAATATCAGCAAAATAACAAATTACTTAAATTTACAATTTAGTTTTTATATAAGTAATTTAGTGCATAAAAATTATCATAAAGGAGAAGTTTTTAGCGTATCAATAGAGCCAACTACCTCATGTAATTTAAGTTGCAGCCAATGTCCGTCAGGCAACAAAGCTTTTAGCCGTCCAACTGGTAAAATTGATAAAGAATTCTTTAACAGAACTATCGAACAACTTAAAAAACACCTTGTTTATCTAACTTTATATTTCCAGGGTGAGCCATTTTTACATCCAGATTTTTTTGAAATGGTAAAATATGCCCGTAAAAATAAAATTTATGTTTCAACCTCTACCAATGCTCATTTTCTGACTGAAAAGAATGCGGAATTAACAGTAAAATCGGGTTTAAATAGGCTGGTGATTTCTCTCGATGGAATTGATAGTGAAACATATAAACATTATCGAAAAGGGGGAAATTTTAATACAGTTTTGCAAAGTATCAGAAATATATGTAATGCAAAAAAGCAATTGAAGGCAAGTCATCCTTATGTTATTCTGCAATTTATTGTTTTTTCCACTAATGAATATCAAATAAATGATGTAAAAAAATTAGGTAAAGAATTGGGCGTTGATGAAGTTCAAATTAAAACGGCCCAAATTTACGATTATGAAAATGGCAATCCTTTAATACCCGAGAATCAGAAATATTCGAGATATAAAAAACTTGATGACGGAAAATATATCATCAAAAAGAAAATAAAGAATCAATGCAAAAGAATGTGGCAATCAGCAGTAATTTGCTGGGATGGAAGGGTTGTACCTTGCTGTTTTGATAAAGATGCAATTTTCCAAATGGGAAATCTTAAAAGCCAAAATTTTATTGAAATATGGAAAAGCCAAGTTTACAATGCATTTAGAAATCAAATTATTGAAAACAGAAAATCAATAGAAATTTGCTGTAATTGTACTGAATAAAAAATCTAAGATTATCTGATTAATGTTACATGACCATTTGCAGTTTGGAATCTCCCAAAACCATCAGTATATCTTATTTTCCAAACATAAGTACCATCAGGACAAGAATCTTTATTGCCATTCATACTCCCGTTCCATCCATAATTATAATCTTCCGAATGAAAAACCATTTCTCCCCAGCGACTAAATACCATCATCTCAAACTTTCCTTTTTCCAAATCAATGCCATATACCTGAAAAACATCATTATAGCCATCATTATTTGGAGTAAATGCCGAAGGTGCATAAAACGTAGCATCCTTTAAGATAATTACTCTTTTAGAAATGGTATCAATACAACCTTGCGATGTGCTTACCAATAAAAATGGATAATAATCGCCAGGTTCTGTATAAATATGTGCAGGATGCTGTATATGTGAAGAGTCGCCATCACCAAAATACCAATTCCAATAAGTTACATTATTTGATAGGTCAGTAAATTGAATTTTTGAATCAAGAACACTTGCTCTATTGGGTGAAATATCGAAATCGGCAACAGGATTAGGATAAACCGATATCATAGATGGGATACTTAATGTATTGGTGCATGTATTATTTGAACGAGCAGTTACACTTACATTATAATTTCCTGCAATAAGATAGGAATGTGAAGCAACATTGGTAGAAGTATTAGCAGAGGAACCATCACCAAAATCCCAAATCCAATTGGTAATAAAACCTGAATCTACTTGTGAACTATCTTTAAAACTTACAAAAATCGGGACACAACCTTCAACAATGTCTGAAGAAAAACTAATAGTTGGCAAAGGATGTACTTTTGTAATTTTTGTAATTGAATCAATACAACCATTATCAGTTTTTACAGTTAGTTTTACAGGATAATTTCCAAAAATAGAATATAATGTATTATGATTTAACGTATTAGCCACATCTCCATTGCCAAAATTCCAATTCCAGCTTATAATATTGCCTGTAACAACACTCGATAAATTTATAAATGTTTTGTTTACTCCTATACAAACTCCAGTATTATCGAAATTAGCAATCGGTTTAGGATAAACTGTCAGCGTTTTTGTAATAGAATCTCTTGTCCCTCCAATTCCAGTAACTTTAAGTTGAACAAGATAAACTCCCGGATTAAGATATTGATGTATAGGGTTCTGTAAATTAGAAAAAGTAGTATCTCCAAAATCCCAACTCCAGCTTAAGATTCCATTTCCCGACCCAATAATAGTACTATCGGAAAATTGAATATTAGAATTTTGGCAAGCAGTTGTGAACCCGAAATTAGCATGTATAAATGGTAAATAAACAATTACCGGATTAACAACTGTATCTTTACAGCCATGAGTATCAGTTATTATCAATCTTACATTAAAAGTATCTGCGCTTGGATAAGTATAAACCGGATTCTGAAGATTTGAAGTCCCAATACCATTTCCAAAGTTCCAACTCCATGCATTAATTGAAGCATTTGTAACTGGTATTGATGTATTTACAAATGTTGTTGGAGCTGAAAGTTGAGTTGGTGGAGCTGTAAAACCTGCCACAGGAAGTGAATAAACCACAATGTTCTTAGTAATAGATTTTGAGCAGCCATGTGCATCGGTTACGGTTAATGATACAAGATAATTACCTGGATTTGAGTATAAATGAATCGGATTTGTTTGAATTGAAATTGGTGTATTATCTCCGAAATTCCACGAATATGTCATACTCAGATTTCCATACGACTGAGACAAATTAGTAAAATGTGTTGGCAATCCCAAGCAAACCGAATCAGCTTTAAAATTTGCCAAAGGAATGGTATCAACTTGTATTGCTTTTGAAACAGAATCTTTACACCCCATTTGATTTGTTACCAGTAATTTAGCAATAAAAACACCATGGTTTTGATATGTATAAAAAGGATGTTGTAAAATGGAAGTTCCAATATTATCACCAAATTTCCAACTCCATGAATTATTGATACTTCCATGATTTACCGAAGTGTTAGTAAATATTGTTTGATTCCCTTGACAAACTGTTGTGTTTGTAAAATTTGCCTGAGGTAAAGAATCGACTGTAATGGTTTGAATTACTGTATCGATACATTGATTTGCATTTTTAATAATCAAACTTACAGAATAATTTTTTGGAGCTGTATAATAGTGCTTTGGATTTTGCAAAGAAGATGTTGTAGTTAAATCTCCGAAATTCCAGATTCGATTTATGATACTTCCGCCATTTCCAAATGATAAATCAGTAAATAAGGTAGAGTCATGAAAACAAGTTTGAGAATTTGTAAAATTTGCCTGAGGCAATGGGAAAATTGTTAGATTTCTATTTGCATTTCCAATACAACCACGACTATCTGTAATTGACAATGTAGCTGTATAATTTCCTGAATTTTGATATATGTGCACTGGATTCAACACATTACTACTTCCTCCATCACCAAAACTCCACAATTTGCTTACTATTGGATATCCAACAATTAAAGAAGTATCTGTAAAATTACTATTAATATTCAAACAATTATCAGAAACACTAAAAGCTGCTATAGGATTGGAGTACACTTCAATATTTCTGATAGCTGTATCCGAACAAGCATTATTACTTATAAGCAGACTGATATTATAATTACCTGAATTAGAATAAGAATGTGAAATATTTGGAGTATATAGACTTGGATTTGCAATAAATAAAGAATCCCCATCGCCAAATTTCCATTTCCATGTATTAATAAAACTTGTTTGATTACTGGATGTATCAGTTATAGTTATAGGAAAACCTTCACAAACATTACCAACCTGAAAACCAGCAATTGGTCGATTAACTACATTTACAGTCTTTTGAACAGAATCTATGCAAGCATTTGAATTTACAACAATCAGTTTTGCAGTATAGTTTCCTGAAGTTGCATATAAATGCGATGGATTTGCATCAAACGAATCACTTCCATCTCCAAAATTCCAATAACTATTTACAATGTTGGCTGCACTAAAGCTGCTGTTTGTAAATTGTGTTGAATCGCCAAAACATGCATAATTAGAAATAAAATCAGCAATCGGTTTGGCATTTACTTTCACATTGTGATGGATGGTTTCCACACAACCAGCGGTATCAACAACAGTAAGGCTTACAATAAAAATACCCTGATTTTGATAAATATGTTGTGGGTTATGAATAGTTGAAGTTGAACCATCTCCAAAATCCCATAACCATGTTGTTATCTGTGTTGTAGGTATTAAAAAACTATCAACAAAATGAGTAGCCATACCTAAGCATACTGTATCGGCATAAAACTCATAAGTCATTGAAGGATTAACATAAATTTGTTTACTAAAATTCCCTTGACAACCATTAGAATTTCCTACAGTTAGAGATACATTAAAAGTATCAACCGCAGTATAAAAATGTACAGGATTTTGCAGAGAAGAAGAATAAGAATCACCAAAATTCCAATGCCAACTTGAATTGGGTGTACCATGAGGAATTGTAATATCAGTAAAATTAATTAATCCTCCAGCACAGTTTCCTTGAAATACAAAATTTACTTCCGGTATTGAGTCTATTGTAACGGGAAGATTTTTAGCAGCATAACACCCATTAACATCAGTAACTGTTAACGTTGTATTATATACACCCCAAGAAGGAAAAAGAAAAACTGGGTTTTGAGCTGTAGAATTTCCAATACCTCCGAAATCCCAATACCATGTTGATAATGAACCACCATTACTATATGTAGAATCCGTAAATATCGTATTCACACCCAAACAGCTTGTGTCTGCTCTAAAATGCACAACAGGCTGCGGGTGAACCAATAATGGTTGATAAACACTATCTTTGCAACCTAATGTATCAGTTACAATCAATCTTACATTGAACAAAGTGTTGTTAAGTACATTACTATATGCGTAAACTGGTGATTGAATGTTGCTTGTTCCGCTTCCATTCCCAAAATTCCAATCCCAGGCAACAATATTACCTGCAGCACTTTGCGATATATCAATCACTTGTACATTAGAATTATTACATGCCGTATCACTTATAAAATTAGCATTAACTGAAGGGAAAACAGTAAGTTGCTTTTGAAGTGTATCCTTACAACCATATTCATCAGTAACAATTAATGTAACAAAATAATTGCTTGTTGTGTTTACAATAGCATATTGATGCTGAGGATTTTGTAAAGTTGAAACGGTTGTTCCATCACCAAAATTCCAAATTCTTGAAATAATTTGTGATCCAATTACAGTTGAAGTATCAATAAATTGAGTTGGGAAACCTGAACACGCCTGAGAAAATGTAAAACCAGCAACAGGTTGTGGATAAATTAGTATCGGTTTTGTTAATTTTGCCTTACAAGAATTAGAGTCTATAATTTCTAAACTTACATTATATTGTAATACACCTGAATTATATGAATATGTATAAAATGGATTTTTCAATATGGAAGTTCCCAAACTATCACCAAAATTCCAATTCCAATTAGTAATTGAACTTCCAGAAGAAGAAGAGTCAGAAAAATAAGTAGCAAAACCAATACAAGCTGTATCATAACTAAAATTTGCATCAGGTAATTGATGTATCTTTACATTCTTACTACTGTCATTTGAGCATCCTTTTGAATTTATAATATTCAAATTTACTATATAAGTTCCTGAATTTTGATACAAATGAGTAGGATTTGGGATATTACTTATATTACCATCACCAAAGTTCCACAAATATGAAATTACTGAATCAGATGAAGCTAATACTGAATTACTGAAAAAACTCGTATCATTCAAACAAACAGAAGGAGAATTAAAATTAACTCTTGGAAGAGAATCAACAACAACAACATAAGTTATACTGTCTTTACATAAGTTATTATCAGTAACTTTTAAAACAACATTAAAAATGCCTTCTGTACTATATTGATATTGTGGGTTTTGCAACGACGAAATTTGTCCGTTACCAAAATTCCAATCCCATTGATTGATAGTTCCTAAAGTTGAAACTGAACTATCTGTAAATGTTGTTTGTAATCCAAAACAAACGGTATCAAACACATACATAGCAATCGGATTGCTATTTACAATTGCAGTATGTGAAATACTATCTATACTGCCATTTATGTCTTTCACAATTAGCCAAGCAGTATAACTTCCTGAATTTGTGTATATATGAACTGGATTTTGAGTACTAATACTGTCTCCATCACCAAAAGACCATTTCCACGAAACAATACTTCCGCCCAAGCTGCTTGAATTATCATAAAAATATGAACTATCGCCCAAACAAACGGCAGCAACCGTAAAATCAGGATCGGGCAATGGGAAAACAATAACATTCTGTATTATTGTATCTTCACAACCATTGCTATTTAGTACAACAAGACTTACACTAAATGTATCTGCCTGCGAATAAACATGCTGAGGATTTTGAAGATTGCTTGTATTGCCATCGCCAAAATTCCATTGCCAACTTATCAAATTTGTAGAATTTGCAATTGAATTGTCATTAAAAATATTGGTTCCTCCAATCGTAACACTATTGGTAGAAAACGCTGCTATTGGAAGAGAATCAAGTAACACTGAATATTGAACTGAATCAATACATCCATATAAATTGCTGATTATAAGGTTTACACTAAAAGTTCCGGATTGTGAATAAAAATGACTAGGATTGTGAATATTTGAAAATGTTGAATCTCCGAAATTCCAATTCCAACTACTTATAATTCCCGAAGAATCTGAACTATTATCAGTAAAAATAATTGCATTTCCCAAACAATTGGTATCGAAACTGAAATTTGCAAGTGGTAAAGGTGAAATAAAAATACTTTTCAAAGTATCAGCTTCACACAAATTGGTATCTTTAACATGTAATTGAATATCATAATTTCCAGAATTTAAATAAGTATGAGTAGGATTCTGTAAAGTATCTGTATTCCCATCTCCAAAATTCCAATACCAACTAATTGCCTGGCTAACGGTGTCATTTCCAAAAAATGTCAACGCATTATTTACACATACTGTATTGAGTAAAAAATCTGGAACAGGTAGTTTATGAACAAGAATCGAAATTGCAGTATCATTACTGCAACCATTTGATTTTATAACATTTAAACTTACATTAAATGTGCCTGAGCTTAAATAAGTATGTTGAGGATTTTGAATAGAATCAACGTTCCCATCCCCAAAATTCCAATTCCAACTTGAAATATTTGCACCAGTTGTAAAAGATAAATCACTGAAAATATTAGTATTACCCAAACAGACATTATTGGTTGAAAAGTTTACAAAGGGTATAGTATCAATTTTTACAAGTTTTGAAACAGAGTCAACACAACCAAAAGCATTGGTTACCTTCAGAATTACAGGAAAAAAACCAGCACTACCAAACAAATGTAAAGCGTTGGTATTATTTGAATTTGCTAAGTTTCCAAAATTCCAATTCCATGCAGTTATGGAAGAATTTGAATCTACAGAAAGATCAACAAATCTTGTTGAGTCACCATAACATACCGTATCAAAACTAAAATTAACTATAGGCAATGGACTGATAAAAACTATTTGCGTAGTATCTCCCTTACACCCATAAATATCGCTTACTAATAACTTAACATTATAATTTCCAGCTTGGTTATAGGTATAGTAGGGACTTGCTATAATACTGCTATCATTATTTACTCCAAAATTCCAATTCCAACTAACATAAGAAGGACTGGCTGTTGCAATATTAAATCCAGCAGTTTGTCCAATACAAGGATGCGTGGTTGAAAATGATGGCTGTGGTAAATTTCTGACAATTACGTTCTTACTACTATCTTTGCTACATCCGTTTTCATCTGTAACATTCAGATTTACAATATAATTTCCAGAACTTTGATAAAGATGTAAAGGATATGTTGAAGTGTCAGAATTACCATCACCAAAATTCCAAGTCCAAGCAATTAAATTAGAAGAAATAGAAGTTGAGAGTTGAGTAAATGATGTCGTATCACCCTGACAAACCGTTGTATTACTAAAATCAGCAAATGGTAATGAATACAATGTAATGCTTTTGGTAATAGAATCTGTACATGAATTTACATTGCTTACTTTTAAAGTTACATTATATACCAACTGATTAGAAAAAACATGATTTGGATTTGCAATTGCTGCAGTATTTCCATCTCCAAAATCCCATGAATAATTTGCAATTGGAACTCCGTTATCATCAGAAGAATTAGAAAAATGGGTAGAATTACCAAAGCAAACTGTATCGAAACTGAAATTAGCTTGAGGTACAGGTCCCAAATAAACATTTATTGTTGTGTCGTTTGAACATGCATTAATATCAGTAACCTTTAAAACAACTGGATATGTGCCACTTCCAGCATAATTATAAGTTGTATCTAATTGGTTGCAACTACCAATACCATCGCCCATATTCCATTGATAAGAAATTAGATTCCCTCCTACACCAATTGAATTATTGCTAAAAATTCTTTGATAACCAGAGCAAATCGTATCTGTATAAAAGGAAGCAATTGGATTTGCATATACTTTGACAACAATTGTAGTATCTTTTTTACAATTATTACTGTTATAAACACTTAATGTAACATTATAATTACCTGTATCTTGGTATAAATGAACCGGATGGAGCAAAGTGGAAGTATTTCCATCTCCAAAATTCCAAACAACAGAATTTATGCTGTCAGAATTTGCTATACTCAGATTGGTAAAAAAACTAGAATCGCCAAAGCAGGTATTTGAATATGAGAAGTTAGCTTTTGGTAATGTATCAACAATAATTGTATCATATTTTATATCCTCACAACTTAAACTGCTTATAATACTTAGTTTCACAATAAACTTTCCTGGATTTTGATAAACATGAATCGGATTTAATTGAGTGGAAGAAGTTCCGTCTCCAAAATTCCAACTTACAGAATTAATTGTACCTCCGGGAGTTAAAGATAGATTTGTAAATTGAGTAGTGTCGCCCAAACAAACTCTATTAAAACTAAAATCAGCATTGGTTTCAAAAACATAAACTTTTACAGAATCAATTGTACTTCCACAACCGGGTTTCCCTGTAGAAGCAGGCGAAGTATTTTCGGCTACCAAAATTACATTATAAACCCCAGCCTGATTATAAATATGCGATATGCCTGGGGTTGGATTATTTAAAGGAGCCAAGACAGATGAAGAAAATGAATCTCCAAAATTCCAGGTATAAAGTGTGCGTGGATTAGCAGCACAAAAATTTGGTAAAGTTTGATTCTGAAAAACAGCCGTATTACCCACACAAACAGAATCAATTGCAATATCTACATTAGATTGAGGTGGAGCAAATACTTCTACCGGACCATAACTTTTAAATGGAGCCCCACATTCATTTTTTGTAGTAAGTACAATATTATAAGGTTGTTGAGAATTATTAATACAGGTTGTAGATGTATAAGTATGATAAAGAGTATCTCCTGACAATGAACCAATAGGCAATGTATCAATTATATTATCGCCCCAATTTATAAAAGTTAGTGTGTTTGCAGTAATTCCTGTACTATTATTTACCGTAAAAACGCTAAAAGGAATACAACCTGCACTAAATGATAAAGAAGAAAATTCTGGCAATGGAATAGATATAATTTCAAAAGTATCTTTAAAAGTATTAACACATCCATTAATTCCGGTTGCTTTTATCTGAATAGGGAAATTATTTATACTATTATATACATGTGTTAAAGGAACGGTATTGTTAAAAGATGAAGTAACAGGTAAAAACCCACCGCCATCGCCCCAATTAATCTGATAATCAATAATATCAGTAAGATTGGAATAATTATAAATAATTGCAGTATCACTGATGGTTCCAATTACATTCTCGCATCTTCTAAAATTGCCGTTTTCAGAAAAATCTATAAATGGCTGTTGTTTAATCACCAAGGGATGTGTAATACTATCTATACATCCATATATATCTTTGGCCTCCAATTTAATATTAAAAGTCTGAAATCCTGTACCAATAGCTGAATTAAATCGATATGATGGATTACTGGCTGTATTGCTTATTGCGTTATAATTAGGTCCATCTCTAAAAAACCATTTATAAGTCAATCCATTGCCTATGGATTGATTTGTAAAAGTAATAAGCTGGCTTGGGCAAACACTATCGAAATTAAAAATAAAATCAGCAAATGGTGGTGATAACACTTTAACACTATCTGAAAATATTGAAACACAGCCAGAACTATGTGTTATACTTAAAATTACATGATAGATACCATAACTAAGATAAGTGTGGAGCGGATTAGATATTGAGGATGTTCCTCCATCTCCAAAACTCCAATTAACTGAAGCTATAGAACCACTATTAATTACAGAAGTATTTGAGAATTGTATGTTTTTGGTATTGCAATTCTGAATAAAATCAAAATCTGCACTCAATATATTTGACGAACAAGGTTGTGCAAATCCGCTTTTAAAAGAAAAAAGCAGCAAAGCAAAAACAAAATATTTTGCAATATTCGTAAAATTTACAGGCGGTATTAAAACCATTTTTTAAACAAATAATTGTACTTATGCTTGTTTGCTTATTCCTTTAAAGTTAATTTCTACAAATATGTAATATCTTCTAAACGAAATGAAAACTTAAAACTTTATAATGAACAAATATAATGAATTTTTGATTTACTTTTTCATTGCCTCCTAACAATCTTGTTAACAAGGTTGTAAATAAAAAACAACAGTTTAAGATTTAGAATTTCAACACTTTAAAATATATCTCTACTAAAAAAGCAATCATTCTAACTATTGATTAACAAGCTTTTTAGTAAAAGGCTATCTTACCTATACACTAACAATAATTTTTTTTACTATTTCATATAGAAGGATTTTAAAATTGAAGTTTAACGACGAAAAAGCAAATATAGAATTTACATTGAAAAAACATAAACTATGCTACATTCTAATATTATTTATACTAACTTTGCAATACAAACAAAAACAAAAACATATGAGGTTGTCAATTAAAGATGCCAAACGATGTGTCGGTTGTCAGTCGTGCATGTTTGCATGCACCAGACGAAGCGGACAGGCAGGATTATCAAATAGTTGCATTGGAATAAAATCTCAGGGTGGAATGTCAAACGGCTTTTCAGTAATTATTTGTCGTTCATGTTATAACCCTCCGTGTGCAGCAGTTTGTCCTACGGGAGCATTAACGGAAAAGCCAGAAAGAGGTGTTGTGTTCAACAGTTCAAAATGTATTGGTTGTGGCAATTGCAAGAATGCCTGCATTGTAAAAGCTGTTTTTTGGAACGAAACAGAAAACAAACCTGCAATTTGCGTTCATTGTGGTTACTGTGTTAAATTTTGTCCTCACAATGTTTTAGAAACGATAAAAGAGTAAACATATGATAAATCAAGAAAATTATAGCGAAGTTTTATATATAGATTTGAGCAATAAAAAATTCTGGATAAAAAACAGAAGAGATTTGTTTGACAAATACATAGGAGGCACAGGTGTTGCCACTCAATTATTGCATGAAGAATGTCCAGAAAATGCTGACGCTTTAGGAATTGATAATCCAATTGTGTTTGCAGTGGGCCCCTTTACAGGCGTTTATCCATTTGCATCTAAAACAATAGCAATGTTTAAATCACCCCATACTGGCGATTTAGGTGAAAGTCATGCAGGAGGACGAAGTGCAATTGCCATTAAGATGGCAGGTTATGGGGCAATTGTTATTAAAGGCAAAAGTGATATACCTATTTATTTGGTAATTAAAAAACGCAGAGTTGAGTTTAGAAACGCCAATACGCTTTGGGGTATGAAAAGTGCATTTACTGTTGGTGATGTAATAAGAGCCAATGAAAGCGACCCTGGTATGCGAACTATTATGCGAATAGGGCTTGCTGGTGAAAAAATGGTATCTTACGCAGCTGTTGTTACAGAAACTTACCGCCATTTCGGCAGATTGGGATTAGGCGCTGTTTTTGGAAGCAAAATGCTAAAAGGCTTAATGGTATCGGGCAAAAAAAATATTGAAGTTGCTAATAAAAAAGAATATGTAAAAACATATAAAGAAATTTATGATAAAGCTGTTGATTCACCAGTAATGAAAAAATATCATGATTTGGGAACAGCCGGTAATATCAAAGCCCTTAATATGTTGGGGGCATTGCCAACCAACAACTTACAATCAGCAACTTTTGCAAACTCAGAAGAAATATCTGGCGAACATATTGCTGAAAATTTTTTAGGAAGAAGGGTAGCTTGTTCTCATTGTCCAACGGGCTGCATACATCTAGCTGTATTGCGTGAACCATATGAAGACGAACCCTATTTTTACAAAACCACCATGGTTGGCTACGATTATGAATTGATTTATGCTTTAGGAAGTATGGTTGGTTTAAGTGACACTGAAGAAATGCTGAAACTAATTGATTTAGTTGAAACCTATTGCTTGGATGCCATGTCAACCGGAGTTGTACTCTCGTGGGCTACTGAAGCAATGCAAAAAAAACTAATAACATTAGAAGATACCGAAGGTGTTCAAATTGAATTTGGAAATCTAAAAGCTTATATGGATATGGTTGATCGCATTATTTCTCAACCTAATGATTTTTATAAAGCTTTGGCAAAAGGAGCTGATTTTGCTGCACGAAAATATGGAGGACTCGATTTTTCATTAACTTTTGGCAAAAACGAAATGGCAGGTTATCACACTGGTGCTGTTGGATATCTGGGGTTTACAATTGGTGCACGCCACAGTCATCTCGATAATGCAGGTTATTCTATCGATCAGAATGAAATGATAAATGCAACACCTACACCAAAAGAAGTTGTTGATAAGCTAATTAAAGAAGAAAGTTTGAGGCAAATACTTTCTTCTATTTCTATTTGCTTTTTCGCTCGTGGAATCTATAATCTGGATGTAATTTCAAAAGCATTGCTAAGTGTTGGTATTGAAATGACACCTGATGAACTTATGTTAAAAGGCAGGGAAATTCTCAAAGAAAAATACCGCTTTAAAATCAGAGAAGGATTTGCTTTTGAGAAACTCAATATTCCTCACCGGATTTTTGAGTTAAAAGCACCAGCAGGAATGATAGATGAAACCTTTTTTAATGAAGCACTTGCTTATGCAAAAGTACAATTAATTGATTCAATATCCTAATTATGAGATTTTATAATGTTTAGATCATCCAAAAACATAGGTCTTATTGCTGAGTTTTTCTATGAAAAATATAGTCATCATGCATTTTGGAAAATCTTGCTTGTTACTGTTTTGGGTGGAATAATGTTTTTTATTTTAATGGCAATTCTATTTAGTTTATCATAAAACACAACAATCTAATAATCAAACATTAAAAAACAAAAAACCTGCCAAATTGGCAGGTTTTTTAGTAATATAATGGTTTATGTAATTCTTAGTACATTCCACCCATTCCGCCTGGCATACCACCACCCATTGGAGGAGCAGGATTTTCTTCTTTTATTTCAGAAAGTACACATTCGGTAGTTAATAACATTCCAGATATTGAAGCAGCATTTTCTAATGCAATTCTTGCAACTTTGGTAGGATCAATAACCCCTGTTGACAATAAATTTTCGTAAACATCTGTTCTGGCATTAAAACCAAAATCATCTTTACCTTCTTTTACTTTTTGAACAACAACTGAACCTTCTAACCCAGCGTTTTCTACTATTTGACGTAGTGGTTCTTCCAAAGCTCTGCGAATAATAGAAATACCGGTATTTTCATCTTCATTGTCACCTTTTAGGTTTGCAATTGCTTCAATAGCTCTGATGTAACCAATTCCACCACCAGGAATAATGCCTTCTTCAATAGCAGCACGTGTTGCATGTAATGCGTCATCAAAACGATCTTTCTTTTCTTTCATTTCAATTTCGCTTGCTGCACCTACATAAATAACAGCAACTCCACCAGCTAATTTAGCTAAACGTTCTTGTAATTTTTCGCGATCGTAGTCAGAAGTTGTTTTTTCAATCTGAACTTTAATCTGATTTATTCTAGCATCAATATTAGATTTTTCGCCTTTACCACTTACAATCGTTGTATTATCTTTGTCAACTGTAATTTTTTCTGCTTGTCCTAAATAAGAAAGATCAGCATCTTCCAGTTTGTACCCTTTTTCTTCAGAAATAACGGTACCACCAGTTAAAATTGCAATGTCTTCCAACATTTCTTTACGTCTGTCACCAAAACCAGGAGCTTTAACTGCTGCTATTTTTAAACTACCTCTTAAACGGTTAACAACCAAAGTTGCTAAAGCTTCACCTTCAACATCTTCAGCAACAATTAATAATGGACGACCAGTTTGAACTACTTTTTCTAAGATAGGTAAGAAATCTTTCATTACAGAAATTTTCTTATCATAAATTAAGATAAAAGGAGTTTCATAAACAGTTTCCATTTTATCTGTATCGGTTACAAAATAAGGAGAAATATAACCTCTGTCAAATTGCATACCTTCAACAACTTTCACAGTTGTTTCTATACCTTTTGCTTCTTCAATGGTAATTACACCCTCTTTTTTCACTTTACCCATTGCTTCAGCAATCATTTTTCCGATAAAACTATCGTTATTTGCTGAAATGGTAGCAACTTGCTCTATTTTTTCATTACTATCGCCAATTTCTTTTGATTGTAATTTAAGGTTTGCTATAACAGCTTCAACAGCCTTGTCAATTCCGCGTTTCAAATCCATTGGATTTGCACCAGCCGTTACATTTTTTAATCCAGTAGTAATAATAGATTGAGCAAGAACAGTTGCTGTAGTTGTGCCATCACCAGCCAAATCAGCAGTTTTTGAAGCAACTTCTTTTACCATTTGAGCACCCATATTCTGTACAGGATCTTTCAACTCTATTTCTTTTGCAACACTTACACCATCTTTTGTAATAGAAGGTGAACCGAATTTTTTATCTATAATTACATTTCTTCCTTTAGGACCTAATGTAACTTTTACTGCATTTGATAATGCATCCACGCCTTTTTTTAATGATTCGCGTGCTTCCCAGTTGAAAATTATATCTTTTGCCATAAT
>CAZWRD010000046.1:0-20003 GCA_964636105.1 uncultured Bacteroides sp. | reverse complement strand
GAAACACCAGCTCCAATTATCGTTGTTGTTCCCTTCTTAATATCAGGTACTTCTTCTAAAGTAACTAAATCAATAGTTGTACCTTCATATGTAGAAGAAATAGATGTAAAATTAAAAGTACCACCCATATAAAACCCTTCTATGGCTTCACTAAAATAATAACGAAATTCAGGTGATAAATTAAATCCACTATATTTGAACGAAGAACCAAATCCTCCAGAAGAATTTGAATAATATGCTGCACCTAATGATAGAGACATCTGGTCTCCAATTTTTCTTTCGTAAGTTGCACCAAAATAGCCAAACAAAAACACCAAAGGATTTCCTTTTATTGAGTTTTCGAAGCCACCCCTTCTACCTCTCCCTCTTTTCTTTCTTCTTTTTTTATCTGTATCATTATCTTCGTCAGATATAAACACTTTTGAATCAGCAGTTTTATCATTAAAAACAGTTTTATCGTCTGTATTTAAATCAAAAGCAGATTTTTTTAATGAATTTCCGGTGAAACTCATTTGTGCATTAGCACACATTGTAAGTATCAAACCTACAAATAACAAAAAGGTAATTTTCTTCATTTATTTTTTTTTAAGTTGAAAAATTATTTGATTACGTAGCAAAATTAAAAATATTTATTTAAAAGCAAAATAATATTATTTATTTAATTTAAACTAATAATTAATTTTTACAAATATTCCGATGCTTCATTTATACAACACATTAAATACATGCCAATTAAATCAATTCATCTAAAGCTTTCTCAATTGTATCAAACTTAAAGACGAAACCTTCATTTAATAATCTTTGAGGAAAAACTTTTTGACCTTCAGTTATTACAACAGCCCCTTCACCATATATAATTTTAAAAACAAATTCAGGTACTCTAAAAAAAGCCGGCTTATTGATTTTAAAAGACAAAACTTCAGTAAAATCTTTATTGGTCATTGATTTGGATGTTGAAAGGTTATAAACCGTTTGCCTATGTTCATTTTTTATAATATGAATAATTGCATTTATCAAATCATCAATATAAATCCATGAAAACCATTGTTTACCATTTCCTATTACACCACCAAAACCCAATTTAAAAGGCAAATACATTTTTGGAAAAGCTCCGTCATTTTTATCTAAAACTACTGAAAATCTTAAAATTACAGTCTCTATTGTAGCTTTTTTAGCTTCATCTTCCCAATTTTTACAAATTTCTGATAAAAAATTATTTGCAAAATTACCAGAAACTTCATCATGAATATTAATAGAATCGTAAATACCAATAGCTGATGCTGATAAAAATAATTTTGGTTTTACTTCTAATTTATTAATTGCATTTACAAGAAGTCGAGTTGTTGAAATTCTACTATTATATAAAATATTTTTATACAATTTTGTCCATCTTTTAGCAATAGGAGCACCAGCTAAATTGATTATAATATCACAATTACTAATTTTATTAATAATACAATCCTCACCTTGTTCAAAATCAAAACGAGATAATGGGATAACCGAATAATCAAGCTCTTTAAACTTATCAGTAAGTTTTCTACCTATAAAGCCACTTGCTCCACTTATTGCAATTTTCATAATCCACTTAATATTAGTTCTTTGTCTTTTTTAGTTAAACCATCAAATACCAGTTGATATGAATCATCTATCCATTCTTTAATAAATGAATCTTTCACAGAATCATTCATTTCAACCGTATTCCACAATTTTTTATTCATATGATAACCAGGCTTTACAGCTGGATATTTTTCTCTAAGTTCAATTGCTTTTTCTGGATTACATTTTAAATTAATGCTCAATTCTCCATCCAAATTTGTAAGTGCAAACATTTTTCCACCAACTTTAAAAACCAATGTAACTTCATCAAAAGGAAAACATTCAGTTGCTCCTACCTTTGATAAACAATATTCTCTTAATTCTTCAATGTTCATAAATATATGGATTAATTTTTTAAACTCGTACTGTATTTTTTATAAAAGCAAATATCTATTTTTCAACGATTTTAACATCAAGTGCATCACGTAAACCATTTCCAATAGTCATAAAAGATAATACCATAATCATTATGGCAATTCCAGGAAAAATTGCCAAATAAGCTGCATCTAAAATTATATATGCATAATTTTCTTTAATCATACTTCCCCATGATGGCATAGGAGGCTGAACACCGATTCCTAAAAAACTTAAACCAGCTTCCATTAATATCGCTGAAGCAAAATTGGCAGCAGAAATTACGATAACAGCGCCCATAATATTTGGCAAAATATGATTAAAAATTAATCTACTGTTTTTAAACCCCATAGCTCTTCCTGCTTCAACAAACTCTTTTTCTCTAATACTTAGTATTTGGCCTCGGACTACACGTGCAACTTCAACCCACATCGTTAATCCAACCGCAATAAATACTTGCCAGAAACCTTTACCTAAAGCAAAAGTAATCGCAATTACAAGCAAAAGTGTTGGTATTGACCAAACTACATTAATAAACCAAAGTATTAAATTATCAACCCAACCTCTAAAAAAACCTGCTAACGAACCCAACAAAATGCCTATTACCAATGATATAAATACAGAGATAAACCCAACTGATAAACTAACTCTTGTACCTATTATTAACTGACTCAACATATCCCTTCCAAATCTGTCAGATCCCAATAAATAGCTTTTTTTATAAAAAGAATTTTGAACAATTTCTTGTTGCAATATTTCAATGGTTTCTTTTTGCATTTTATCGTCAACTGTTCTAAAAATCAAACTATTATCTTTTCTAATTACTGGTTTATCAATATTTAAAGGAAATAGAACATCTGCCAAGTTAATTTTTTTTATTTCGCCATCATTTGGAGTTTGCCCTGTAAAAACTTCAATTTCAACAAATTCATCAATAAAACAATATTTATAAACAGGTATTGATACAAATTTACTACGCTCACCATAAAGCATTTTTCTGATAAAATTAATATTTTCTTCGGGTTCGTTTTTTCTTACTTGTAGCATCATTACATTAAAACCTGGCTTTTTAGTGGCTAATTCCAGATACTGCTCGTTAGCAAAAGGTGTTGAATCTGGTGTTATCAAATATGCCAAAATACTACAAAATATAAAAAACAATACAATTAGCATAGCAGCTAAAGACAATTTGTTCTTTACAAATCTTTTCCATGCTATTTTTGATAATGATGCAGAAGCGATATACTTATTTTTTTTCTTTAATATCATTTGCTTATTTTCAGACTTCAAATTTATAAAAACTATTGCAATACAACTCAACAAAAATATAAATTTATACAATTTGTTACTGAATTAATAATTGTACGTATTTTTGCAAATCAAACATTATAATTATCACTTTCGTTTATTTTAATAACATACAGATGAACAGAAACTTAGCATTTTTTCTTCTCTGCACCTCTTTTATATTATATTTCAGCTATCAAAGTCATTCTCAGTCGAAAACATTTGAACTATTGGAAGGAGATATCCTTTTTCAGGATTTGGATTGCGGTCCTTTTTGTGAAGCTGTTGAAAAAGTAACATTTGGTTATAAAGGATGCAAATTTTCGCATGTAGCAATTGCGGTCAAAGATAATAATGGGAAAATAGCAGTGTTAGAAGCTGTTAGCAAAGGAGTATGTATTACAGATTTAGAAACTTTTCTTGCAAAAAGTAAAGATTCAAATAACAATCCTAAAGTTATTGTTGGAAGACTTAAACCAAAATATCAAAAATTGATTCCAAAAGCCATTATTGAAGCTAAAAAACTGATTGGCAGACCTTATGATGATGTTTTTTGCATTACAAATAACGATTATTACTGTTCTGAAATCATTTACGATGTATTCAAAATTTCAAATAATGGGAAAGCAATTTTCAGTATATATCCAATGACATTTAAAGATCCGGAAACAGGAAAAACATTTCCTGCTTGGGTTGATTATTTTAAGGAATTAAACAAACCGATACCCGAAGGTGAATTGGGTAACGGACCTGGAAGTATTTCATTATCAAACAAATTAAATATTATACACTTTTACGGAATACCCAGTGGTTTTCAAAAAGCAAAAAAATAATGGAAAGTATAAGTAAAATATACAAAATAGGAAATGGTCCATCAAGTAGTCATACTATTGGACCCAGAAAAGCTGCACTTATTTTTAAAGAAAGAAACAGAACGGCTCATCAATTTAAGGCAACTTTATATGGAAGTTTGGCTGCAACAGGCAAAGGACATTTAACAGATATTGCTATTATTGAAGCTTTTAAACCATTTGAAATAGAAATCATTTTTGAGCCTAAAATATTTAAAGAATTTCATCCCAATGCGATGCTTTTTGAAGCATTTGATTTAAACAATTCAAAATCTGATGAATGGTTAGTTTATAGTATAGGGGGCGGAGATTTATCGGCTCAAGGCATAGAAAATAGCTATCAACCTATTTATAATATTCACAATATGAAAGACATATTGCTTTGGTGCGAAACTAATGGCAAAACACTATGGGAATATGTTGAAATGCATGAAAACAATAATTTCTGGAATTATTTGAGCGAAGTATGGCAAGTGATGAAAGATTCTGTTGAAATAGGAATAGATACAGAGGGAAGTTTGCCAGGAGGATTAAATCTTCAACGCAAAGCCCCTTCTTACTTTATAAAAGCTTCAGGCTACAAAGCCTCTTTAAAAAGCAGATCATTGGTTTTTGCATATGCTTTAGCAGTTGCTGAAGAGAATGCATCTGGAGGGAAAATTGTAACTGCACCAACATGTGGATCTTCAGGAGTTATGCCTGCAGTTTTATATCATTTGTACAAAAGTTATGAATTTTCTGAGAAAAAAATACTAAAAGCGTTAGCCACTGCTGGTTTAATCGGAAATCTGGTAAAAAAAAATGCATCCGTTTCTGGTGCAGAAGTTGGTTGCCAAGGAGAAATAGGAACCGCATGTTCGATGGCAGCTGCAGCTGCAAATCAATTGTTTGGAGGCAGTCCTTATCAAATAGAATATGCTGCAGAAATGGGTTTGGAGCATCATTTGGGCTTAACCTGTGATCCCGTTTGTGGTCTGGTTCAAATTCCATGCATTGAAAGAAACGCGTTTGCTGCAGTAAGAGCCTTAGATGCAAATGTTTATTCAATGTTATCAGACGGAAAACACAGAGTAAGTTTTGATAGAGTAGTTGGAGTTATGCGCGAAACTGGTCATGATATTCCGAGTTTATACAAAGAAACTTCAGAAGGAGGACTAGCAAAATTTTAATTCCTTTCATAACATTATCAATATTTTTACGTTATTAATATAAAAAATATGCTCGCAAAGGACTTAACAGATGAAACCATACTTCCGGCTAAAACTTCGGATTTAGCCACTTTAGCTTTAACTTGGTTGGATGAATATAAAGTTAGTCATTTACCAATAGTTAATGGAGATAATTATTTGGGACTTATTTCAGAAAACGATATCTATTCTGCAAACTCTTTCGACGAGCCACTTGGCAACCATAACCTTACATTAAACAGACCTGCAGTTTTCGAAAATCAACATATTTTTGAAGTTATTAAACTTATAAGTGAACTCAATATCACATTAGTACCCGTATTAAGTACTAAAAATAATTATATAGGGGTTATTACGCTAAAAAAAATAATTGAAGAAATCAATAAAATGTCTTCATTGGAAAGTCCAGGCGCAATTTTGGTTTTAGAAATAAATATCAATGATTACTCTTTATCGGAAATATCGCAGATTGTTGAATCTAATGACACCAAGATAATTAGTCTTTATATTACTTCCCATAATGATTCTACAAAACTGGAAGTAACAATAAAGCTTAACAGGATGGATATTAATCCATTACTTCAAACCTTTTATAGGTACAACTATAACGTTACAAGTATAATTGCCGAATCAGATTTGAACGACGATATGCAAGACCGTTTTGATTCTTTAATGAAATTCTTAAGCATTTAAAATCAAACGAACCTGATGCAGAAATTTTTACTTTTTTTAGTTTTTGTAACCTATTTAACTCCTGGATTGTTTGCTAAAAGCGACAGTAGTTTTTATATTTCAAAAATAATAATTGAAGGCAACAAAATTACACATAACAAAATTATATCCAGAGAGTTAACATTTAAAATAGGAGATACTTTAACAATTGGAAATTACGAAAAAGAAAAGAAGAAAAGTACTAATAATTTGATGAATATTTCAATTTTTAATTTCGTATCAATAACAGAATCAATATCAAACAACGAGATAAGTATTTTAATAAAAGTTACAGAAAGATGGTATATTTGGCCTATACCCGTTTTTGATTTAGCTGATAGGAACTTTAATACTTGGTGGAAAACAAAAGACTTTAATAGAGTAAATTATGGTGTTGACTTAGCCATTTACAATTTTAGAGGAAGAAGCGAAACATTAGATTTATTACTCAGCTTGGGTTATGACGAAAAATACGGAATCATATATAAAATCCCATATATTAATAAAAAACAAAAAATCGGATTAATTTTTTCTACAAATCTTATTCGTAGCCACGAAGTTGCATTGAAAGATTCAAATAATAAAGTTGTTTTTTATAAGAGCAATACCTTCTACCCAAAACAAAGCCTAAATTCATCTATAAGTTTTACATATAGAAATAATATTCACAATACACATTCATTACAATTTGGCATTGAAAACTATCGATTCTCAGATTCTTTACTCAAAAAAAACTTAAATTATACTGTTGATAATCAAAACAATTTAAACTATTTTACTTTATATTATCAATTCAAAAATGATTACAGAAATTACAAACCATATCCATTACAAGGACATTATTTTGATATAGAGATTACAAAATATGGTTTATTTTCTTTAAATAATAAAAATACTGATTTTGTTAGCTTTAAATCAACTTTTAGAAAATATTTTAAGATAAATGAGAAATTATATTTTGCAAGTGGATTTACCGGAATGATAAATTCTAAACTACCATATTATATTCAAAATGGCTTAGGTTACGTAAGAGATTATGTTAGAGGATACGAATACTATGTAATTAATGGGCAAGGTTTTGCGTTAATTAAAAACAATTTGAAATATGCAATTGTTCCTCAAAAAATTGCAAAAATCAAAGCCATAAAAACCGAAAAATTTAACACCATTCCTTTTGCATTTTATTTAAATTTGTATGCTGATGCAGCCTATGTTTACAAATCTGATGAAGATAAGTACAATTCATTGGTTAACAAACCCTTATTAGGTTTTGGCATAGGTCTGGATTTTGTAACTTATTACGACAAAGTGCTTAGACTTGAATATTCATTAAATAAATCAGGCGAAAAAGGAATTTTTATACATTTTATGACATCAATATAACAATCAAATTTTCAACTAAATATAATCTTACATGAAAATAGCTTTATTTGGAAAAACAATTAATAATGATTGCCAAAATTATGTTAAGCAATTACTTGACGTATTACAGCAATCGGGAATTGGAATTAGTATTTTTGAACCTTTCCTAAACAATAATACCTCTCAATTTCAATACATTAAAAATTTTTCTACCTTTAATTCTCATCAAGATTTAATTAATAATACTGATATTGTAATTTCATTAGGAGGAGACGGTACTATGCTAGATACCATCTCATTAATTAGAGATTCCAACATTCCGATAATGGGAATTAATTTGGGAAGATTAGGTTTTTTAGCAAGTATTAGTAAAGATATGATATTACCTGCAATTGAAACCATTAAACAAGGAAATTATTCAATTGAAAAGAGAACTTTGGTAAAGATTGACACTGATAATCATCCATTTGGAGAAGTAAATTATGCATTAAACGAAATGACTGTTTACAAAAAAAATCCAATGTCGATGATTACCATCAAAGTTTTTATAAATGATGAATTTTTAAATTCGTATTGGTGTGATGGGCTAATAATATCAACTCCAACTGGCTCAACTGCTTATTCACTAAGTTGTGGGGGTCCTATCATAACTCCAGATTCACAAACTTTTATTATAACACCCATTGCAACACATAATCTAACTGTTCGTCCCATTGTAATCCCCGATTCTTCAATTATCAGAATTAAAGTAGAATCGCGTGAAAACAATTATTTTGCGAGTTTAGATTCACGCTCATTCGATATAGATTCAAGTAAAGAATTAATTATTAAAAAAGCAGATTTTTGTATTAACTTATTAAAAATGAATAATCAAAATTTCTTCTCAACAATCAGACAAAAACTTTTGTGGGGTAATGATGCTCGTAACTAATTTTGGTTAATTTTTCTTAAAACTGTAATTTTTTTAAATTTCAATCGTTACACTATTTTTAAAACATTAGCAAAAGCACTCACACAAAGCATAATAATTGTTAAATCATGTTTTTTTTACAATTAATACTCTCTATAATATTGTATTAACCAAAAAAAAAAATTACTTTTGCTGACTTATGTAAAAATTTTAGTAATTAACGAAATAGTTGTCTGTTAGTAACTTGATTAATAATAATATTGAAAATGAAAAAAATAATTGTTCTTTTGTGTGGAATTTTATTTTCTATAACCTCTTATTCACAACGGTCAGAACTTGGGGCACTTATTGGAACCTCCTATTATATGGGAGATATCAATACATCTGGTCAATTTTACAGACCCAATATTGCAGGTGGATTAATTTACCGCTACAACCTCGACCCCCATTGGGCATTCAAGTTCAGCGCTTTATATGGCACCATTGAAGCATATGATGCTGATTTTGGCGAAGCAAGAAATTTACATTTCAAATCTCATATTATGGAATTTTCATCTCAATTAGAGTTGAATTTTTTTCAATATTTCACTGGTAGTAAACAACATCGATTTTCGCCATATATTTTTGCAGGTGTAGCTTTATTTAGTTTCAATCCACAAGCTTATTATTTTAATCCAACTACAGCAGAAGGCAAATGGTATGATTTACAACCACTTGCTACAGAAGGTCAAGGAACCGTAGTTAAACCTAATCAAGAAACTTATTCGCTTACTCAATTTTCTGTACCTTTTGGATTGGGTGTTAAATTCAGTTTATCGAAAAAGATTTGTATTGGGGCAGAATGGGGCTTACGAAAAACATTCACAGATTATATCGATGATATCAGTACTAGCTATGTTGATCGTACGGCATTAAAAGCTGAAAAAGGAGAAATAGCAGCCAATTTAGCAGACAGAAGCCCTGAATTAATTGATCCGCTTACCCTACAACCATACTTATATCACGAAGATGGCATTTCTAGAGGTAATTCAGAAACCAAAGATTGGTATTCATTTGCAGGACTAACAATTACATTCAAATTGGGTGCAAAATCAAAACCATCATGTTTTGATAAAGGTTTTAATTACAGAGACAACATATATTACTAGAAAATTAGATACATAATTTAAACACAGAAAATGAGTTTAAAGGACACATTAGACAAAAGCAAAATCCCACAACACATTGCCATCATAATGGACGGAAATGGAAGATGGGCAAAACAACGTCAGCATGAACGAACTTTCGGGCATGAAAATGGTGTAATTTCAGTTAGAGAAACAGTTGAAGCTGCTGCTGAAATTGGTATTAAATTTTTGACTTTGTATGCTTTTTCTACAGAAAACTGGAACAGACCAAAAGATGAAGTTGATGCGCTTATGAGCTTATTAGTAAAAACCATAAACGAAGAAACTAAAACTTTAAACAAGAATAATATTCGGCTTCAAGCCATTGGTGATTTAGAAAGTCTTGAAATAGAAACATATAACGAATTGCAATTAGCTATTAAAAATACATCAACCAATACACAAATGACTTTAATTTTGGCACTAAGCTATAGTTCAAGATGGGAAATTTGTAATATGGTAAAAAAAATAGCCAAGCAAATTGAAAACAAATCAATTACAAATAATGATATTAATCAGGATTTTATATCTGCCAATTTAAACACGGCAAACTATCCAGATCCTGAGTTATTAATTAGAACAAGTGGCGAATACAGAATAAGCAATTTCCTTTTATGGCAAATTGCATATGCCGAACTTTATTTTACGCCAATACTTTGGCCCGATTTCAGAAAAGAAAATCTTTACGAAGCAATTTACGATTTTCAGAATCGTGAAAGACGTTTTGGAAAAATAAGTGAACAACTATTAAATTTTTAACAACGAGCTAAACCAATATGTACCAATTGTATATCTACATTAGCTCTCTATTCAGTTTAGAACATTATGAATTCAAAAAATGGAAAAAAATCCATATTGATATTAAATAATTAATATATAACAAATGAAACTTAAACGTTTTTTATTTCTAATTACGCTTGTATTAATCTCTGCTACAACATTTTCTCAAATTAATATAGGTAGCGATTTATCAGATATTGATTACCTAACACCAAAAGAATATGAAATAGGTGGAATAACTGTTACCGGAGTTCAATTCCTCGATAACAATATGCTTATCATGCTTTCAGGGTTAACCGTTGGTGATAAAATTACAATACCTGGCGATAAGATATCGGCAGCTATAGACAAACTTTGGGAGCAAGGTTTATTTGAAAATATTAAAATTACAGCTAGCAAAATCAGTGGAAAGACTATATTTTTAGATATTTACCTACAAGAAAGACCCAGATTATCAAAATTTAAATTTACTGGAATTCGCAAGGGAGAAGCAGATAAAGTACGAGAAGAATTGAAATTATCAAGCGGCGATGTTGTTACAGAAAACCTAATAACCAGATCAACCAACACAATTGAAAAATACTTTAATGGCAAAGGTTTCCTTAATGCCAAAGCCAATATTATTCAAATTCTTGATACAAATATTACAAATAGCGTAATCTTAAATATTGATGTTAAAAAAAATAAACGTGTAAAAATTAAAGAAATTCGTTTTCATGGAAATGAATTACTATCAGATAATAAATTACGCAGATCATTAAAAGAAACAAAAAGAAAAAGAATATGGCATATTTTCAAATCTTCAAAATTTATTGAAGAAGATTATAATGCTGACGTTGAAAAAGTTATTGCCAAATACAATGAACTTGGTTTTAGAGATGCAAAATTCATAAAAGATTCTGTATCAAAAAACAACAAAAAATCAATCTCTTTAGACATTTGGGTTTATGAAGGAAAGAAATTCTATTTCAGAGATATAAAATTTGTTGGAAACACCAAATATTCTTCAAAACAATTGAGTGATATCTTGAAAATAAAAAAAGGAGATACATATAATCAGAGTGCTTTGGAACAAAACTTATCTTTCAATCCCAATGGATATGATATCAGTTCTTTATATATGGATGACGGATACTTATTTTTTCAGGCAATTCCAGTTGAAATTCAAGTTGATAATGATTCTATTGATATCGAAATTAGAATAAGAGAAGGTAAACAAGCAAGAATCAACAAAGTAACAGTTAAAGGGAATACAAAAACTAATGATCATGTTGTTATTCGCGAAATCAAAACCATTCCAGGTCAACTATTTAGCCGTTCGGATATAATACGTACTACCAGAGAGTTAGCTCAGTTGAGATATTTTAATGCAGAAACCATAAAACCAGTTCCAACTCCAAATCCTGAAAATGGTACGGTTGATATAGAATATCAAGTTGAAGAAACTTCTTCGGATCAAGTTGAATTATCAGGCGGCTGGGGTGGCGGCATGGTAGTAGGTACATTAGGTTTATCATTTAATAATTTCTCTGCACGTAACTTCTTCAAGAAAGATGCCTGGCGTCCACTTCCATCAGGTGATGGACAAAAATTAAGTTTACGTGGTCAAACCAACGGGAAATACTATTATTCTGTGAGTGCATCATTTACAGAACCATGGTTAGGTGGTAAAAAACCTAATTCGTTGAGTGTTTCAGTTTATCATTCAAAACAAAGCAATGGTTACGACTCAGAAAGCAGTGATTATGCATCACTTACAATTAATGGAGCTTCTGTTGGTTTAGGAAAAAGATTAAAATGGCCTGATGATTATTTTACAATTTATCATACCCTTAGCTTACAAAATTATGTATTAAACAATTACGGTTCATTATTCTCATTTAGTGATGGTTATGCAAATAATTTAAATTATAGCTTAACTATTGCACGAAATTCAATTGATGCTCCTATTTATGCAAGATCTGGTTCAGAAATATCACTAACACTGCAACTTACTCCTCCTTTCTCGATGTTTAGCAACAAAGATTATAAAAACTCTAGCGATCAGGAAAGATTTAAATGGATTGAATATCACAAATGGAAATTTAAAGCTTCTTGGTTTTTTAATTTAAGCGGAAAACTTGTTTTAAATACCAAAGCAAGATTCGGATTTGTAGGTTATTATAATTCAGATATCGGTTATCCTCCTTTTGAAAGATTTTATTTAGGTGGGGATGGTTTATCTGGATATGCACTTGATGGAAGAGAATTGATTGCCTTAAGGGGTTATGGAAACAATTCACTTACACCCAGAGATAAAAATAGTTCAAATTTAGTAGGAGGAAATGTTTATGATAAATTCACAGTAGAATTACGTTATCCATTGTCTCTCAATCCTAATGCAACAATTTATGGCTTGGCATTTTTGGAAGGTGGAAATACATGGCGAAGTTTTAAGGAATTTAACCCATATAATATGTACAAATCAGCTGGAGTTGGTGTAAGAATTTTCCTACCTATGTTTGGTATGCTTGGCTTAGACTGGGGTTATGGATTTGATAAAGTACCTGGTATAACAGATGCTGCTGGTGGACAATTCCATTTCTCAATCAATCAATCAATTGACTAAAATATATTTGGCACATAATTTGAATAATGACTATTGTATAATTTAAATTTTAAAGAAAATGAAAAAAATATTTTTAAGTATTGCAATTCTATTTATTAGCTTAACTGGAAGTTTTGCTCAAAAGTATGCATATATTGATTCAGAATACATTATGGAAAACATTCCTGAATATAAAGATGCACAAACTGAATTAGACAATCTCTCAAAAGAATGGCAAAAAGAAATTGAAAAGAAATTTAAAGAGATTGATAATCTGTATAAAGCATTTCAGGCAGAATCAGTCTTATTACCTGAAGATGTAAAGAAAAAGCGTGAAAATGAAATTATTGCATTGGAAAAAGAAGCTAAAGATTTACAGAAAAAGCGATTTGGTAAAGATGGAGACTTATTTAAAAAACGTCAGGATTTGGTAAAACCAATACAAGACAAAGTTTATAATGCAATAGAAAAAAGAGCTCAAGATAAAAATTACATTTTTGTATTTGACAAAGCAGGAAGTTTGACTATAATGTACGCAGATGCAAAATATGACATTAGTGATGATATTTTAGATGATTTGGGTTACAAACTAAACAAGGCACCTAAAGTATCAAATACGAATAAAGGAACTGGCAATCAACCAAATCAAGGAACTCAACCTACTCAACCAAGTAGAGATTCTAAACCTAAACAAGAAGAAAGAAGTAGATAAAAATTCTTATTATTCTTTAACAATAAGAATTTTTATTAAATTAATTTATATAACTTTGCAACGAAATTTATAATTTAAAACATAATAATAAAGATGACAAACTTTTCAAAAATCATTGTAATTCTGGCTGTTATCAGCATGCCTTTCTTTGCTAATGCTCAGAAAGCAGTAAAATTGGGACATATCGATTCTAACGAATTATTAAAAATTATGCCAGGAAGAGATTCTGCTCAGGCAACTTTACAAAAACACGTAAAAGAACTTGAAAATACTTTAAAAGGTATGCAATCAGAATTTGAAACCAGATATCAGGATTTCTCAGCTAATCAATCTCAAATGTCAGAATTGATTAAACAGACAAAAACAAAGGAATTGCAAGATATGCAAGCAAGAATTGAAGATTTTCAACAAAATGCTCAAAAAGACTATCAGGAAAGAGAAAAAAAATTACTTACTCCTATTATAGATAAAGCTAAAAAAGCAATTGAAGAAGTTGCAGCTGAAAACAAATTTACTTACGTATTCGACAGTGGAGTTGGTGCTTTACTATACCAAGATTCAAGCGACGATCTTATGCCGCTAGTTAAGAAAAAATTAGGTTTAAAATAATTTCTAAAAGCTGTCTTTAAAGACAGCTTTTTTTTTGTAATCATGTTAAAATTAGGTTAAAGCAAATCAATGTATTTACATCTTTAATACCTTTGGTAAATATTTTGTACTAGAGTAACAAAACATATTATCTATTAATAAAACTGAATTGTAAAACAATAATTACAACGGTTTAGATTTAAAAAAAACAGGTAAACAAACAATTAAATTTATATTTCAAAATGAAAAAAACAGCAACATTGATTCTTTGCATTCTAATTGCAAGTATTGCGTTTTCACAAAATCAGGAAAACAAAGTAAAAAAATTACCTTCTGTAATCATTAAAGATATTGATGGCAAAAGCATTAACACTGCCGAATTATCAAATAATGGGAAACCAATAATAGTCAGTTTTTGGGCATTATGGTGCAAACCATGTCAAAAAGAACTTTCAACCATTGCAGAAGTTTATGAAGAATGGCAAAAAGAAACGGGAGTTAAACTAATTGCTGTTTCAATTGACGATTCTAGATCAACTGCAAGAGTAAAACCAACTGCAAACGGTAATAATTGGGACTATCAGATTTTGTTGGATGTAAACGGTGATTTTAAAAGAGCCATGAATGTAAATCAAATTCCACATACTTTTATACTTAATGGTAAAGGTGAAATTGTTTGGCAACACACTTCTTTTGCTGAAGGTAGCGAATTAGAGTTGATAGAACTGATAAGAAAGCTAAATAAAGGAGAAGATATCTCTAGTCATTAATTATTTAATACATAATAATATGAATAAAGTTTATAATATTATTCCTTTGTTAATCCTTTTAGTATTCCCGTTTTTTTCAAATTCCCAAAATTTTCTAAACTCTGGAAACATAACTGGGAATTTTCAAATGGATGCACAGTATTATCAAAAAGATTCAACTATTGGGGCTCCAGAAGTTCCGGAACAATTGCTAATGAATGCTTTTGCAAACATTTTATATACAAACGGAAAATTTACAACTGGCTTAAGATATGAAAGTTACAGAAATCCAATGCTGGGTTTTGACAATAGGTACAAAGGTAGCGGAATAGCTTATCGCTTTGCAAGTTATACTGCTGATGAATTTGAAATTACATTAGGAAATTTTTACGAGCAATTTGGTAGTGGATTAATTTTCAGAACATACGAAGAAAGAAATCTGGGATACGATAATGCTATGGATGGCGTTAGAGTAAAATACAATCCCGTACAAGGTATTATGTTAAAAGCCATTATTGGGACTCAAAGATTTTTCTGGGAAGAAGGACCTGGAATAGTTAGAGGTGGTGATGCAGAATTTGCTATAAATGACCTTTTCCCTTGTTTATCAGAAAATAAAACAAGAATAACTTTTGGAGCAAGTGCAGTAAGTAAATTTCAGGCTACTGAAGAAATTCTTTATGATGCTACAAAAAAATATGATTTACCAGAAAATGTTGGTGCATTTGCAGGCAGAATGAATATTTCGCGTGGTAACTATAGTTTTAGCACTGAATATGCATATAAATCAATGGATCCTAATTCATTAAATAATTTTATTTACCGTCATGGAGAAGCTTTAATGTTAACAGCTGCTTATTCTAAAAAAGGATTGGGTGTAATTTTTTCAGCAAAACGAATTGATAACATGGCTTTTAAATCTAAAAGAACTGAAACTGGAAACATGCTATTTATCAATTATTTACCAGCATTAACCAAACAACATGCCTATAGTTTGTCGGCAATGTACCCATATGCTAGCCAACCAAATGGAGAAATGGCAATACAAGGAGAAATTGTTTATACCATTCCGAAAAACACTATTTTAGGAGGCAAATATGGTACTGAATTAAAAATCAATTATTCACGTGCTACTTCTATTGATAAAAAAGCTTTAAATGATAGTATTGCTTTAGATGAAAAAGCTACAAAAGGTTACTCTTCTAACTTTTTAAAGTTTGGCGACCAATTATATTTTCAGGACTTTAATATTGAAATTCTAAAAAAAATAAACAGTAAACTTAAAGGAAGTTTATCTTATGTAAATATTCTGTATAATAAATCTGTAATCGAAGGACATCCTGGAGCTCCAGATGTAACTGCAAATATTGTAATTGCAGATATTACCTATAAGTTAACTCCTCAAAAATCTATCCGATTTGAAGGTCAACATCTTATTTCAAAAGGCGATTTAAATGATAATGAAGACCCTTCAAAAGGAGAAAAGAAAAATTGGGTAATGGGTATGATTGAATATTCTATTGCTCCTCACTGGTTTATATCTGTAATGGATCAATACAATTATGGTAATGATGAAGCAGATAAAAAGATACACTTCTACAATGTTGGCTTAGCTTACAACAAGAAATCAAGCAGAATTCAATTATCTTACGGAAAACAAAGAGAAGGAATTTTATGTGTTGGTGGTGTTTGCAGACAAGTACCAGCAGCTAACGGTCTAAGTATTACCATTACAAGTAGTTTTTAATTAATTCAATATCAATACAAAATGAAAAGATTTTTATTAATATTCAGCATAATATCTTCACTTTATTTTACTTCGTGTAATAAAATAAATGAACCATATACTTTACCCGTTCCTGTAAAAGATTGGTATGGGAAAAAAGTATTGTTGGAAGATTATACAGGGCATAAATGCCAGAATTGTCCAGCAGCAGCAGCAATTGCAGCAAATATTAAAGAACAATATGGAGAGAAAGTTATTGTTTTGGCTGTTCACGCAGGGTCTTTTGCAAAGCCTACTCCACCAAATTATCCAGAAGATTTCAGAACTACATCAGGCGAAGTATGGAATGATTATTTTGGTATCAGTCTTGCAGGCAATCCCAATGGTTTAATAAACAGAAAAGGATATCCTGGATTGCATATTATTGCACCAGGAGAATGGTCAAGCAAAATAGGAGGAGCTTTATCGGAAATACCAGAAGTGGAAATTATTGCAAATTCTACCTATAATCCCTCAGATTCAACAGTTTCCGGAAAAATCAAATTCAAATTTCTGAAAACCATAAAAAAGAAATTAAAATACCAGATTATAATAAGCGAAGATAGCATTATTGCTCCACAATTAAATGCTACAACACTGATTCCGAATTACCTTCACAGACATATGATGCGGGCATCCGTTAATGGACCATGGGGCAATGATCTTACTGATGGCAATTCATTTAATCTGATTGATACCGAAATATCAAAAACTTATTTGCATTCATTAAAAGCCACCGAACTGGTGAAATATAAGATAAAAGATTGCAGTATTATCGTATTTGTTTATGATGATGCTACCAAAGAAGTATTGCAAGCAGAAGAAATTCACATTAAATAAAAAAAAGCCCGTTTTTAGAACGGGCTTTTTTTTTAAAATGAATATCCAATTCCAAAATTTACAACAAAATCCCTTAAACCAGAATTTGCAATAACCCATTGTCTTTCATTTGATTTAGATGGATCTTTAAAAGGTATAGCTGCATCAATTCTTATAATAAAATAACTAAAATCTAATCGAACTCCAAACCCACCACCAATCGCAATTTGGCTCAAGAATTTATCTATAAGAAATTCACCTCCGGGAAACTGCGTATTTGCTTTATTAAGCCAAATATTTCCAGCATCAATAAACAATGCCCCATGCAAAATTTTATAAATTGGAAACCTATTCTCAATATTAAACTCCATTGAAATATCACCAATTCTGTCAAAATTATCTAATTTTGAATCTGTATAAGAACCTGGACCCAAAGACCTTAATCTCCATGCTCTGATATCATTAGCACCGCCAGCAATAAAACTCTTTTCATAAGGAAGTTGCTTTGAATTTCCGTAAGGCATCCCCCACCCCATTGCAGTTCGCAATACCAATGAATTTTTATTATTAAAAATGATATATCTTCTTAAATCAAAATCAATACGCGAATATTGAGAGTAAATCAGATTAAAAACCTCAAAATCACCATCCGAATTTCGCTGATTATCAAACAACCTCTTGTATAAATTTAAAACATTACCTGCTGTTTCAAGGTTTAATCTAAAAAATGTAAAACTCTCTTTTTTGTTAACTTCTTGATTAGTATATATAAAACTGTACTTTAAACTTAAAATAAAATGATCGGTATATTGATACTTTAATCTTTTATCTGCAATTAAATCAATAGATGCTTTAAATACAGAATCAGGATAAATTTTAACCGAATTGATTGAAATTGGCGTAAAAATATGCTGAATATTAGTTGATTGTCGCCAATCATAACCAAATCCCAAATTAGTTATGGTTCTTCTGAAATCAGGACGGTCTTGAAAATTAAAACCAAAACTTATAGTAGATTTAGGTTTAAAATATTTTGAAAAATACTCCTGTTTAATGGGAATCAAAAATTTTGGTATTTCAATATTTACATCTATCCCTGTTTCAAATGTATTAAACAATGGTTTATCTGCAGAAGTAATCGTACTAATAACGTTCTGATTTTCAAGAACAGCTCTTAACTTAACATTTAATATTTCTGCCCCTTTAAACAAATTTTTATTCTGAAAAACAAGATTGCCAGCAATTCCATAATACCCTGAAGAATTACTTCCTTCAAGTTCTGTTGACAAATAATTCACCTTATTCTTCGAGAGTTCAATTTTACAATCCAAAATTCCTTCTTTTTTCAACAAATCTAAAGTATCTTCTGTTGATTCATCAAAACTAATGTTTATAAAACGAAAATTTTTTAAATCAGAAAGTCTGTTATAAGTTTGCTCAACATCCTTTAGATTAAAATAATCATTTGAATTTATAAAAATAGATTGAGAAAAGGTTCTAGGTCTAATTTTTATTTCATTGTTATATACAAATAAATACCTGTTTACCAAAAGTTTATTTCGATATTGAGGTATTTCCAACAAAGCAGTATCTTTTGAAATGGTATCAGAAACCAAAGGATTATAATCTGGATAAATATATATATTTCTGATTTTGTATTTCTTATGAAAATTACTGTGTTTTAGACGATTTCTTGAATTAATCCTTGGGTTTTTTACCTGTAATACAACATTCATCTGGTGATTATTTAATGAACTATCAACACTATAGCTAATAAAATCACGACTAAATTCAAAATATCCCATGTTTTTTAAGAGCGTAGTAATTCTCTCTCTTTCCTTATCTAATTTATCAATTTCATAAATACTATTTTTCTTAATAATTGAATTCGACAATTTAGAGTAAATCTCATTTTTAATATTTTCATCTTCTATCATATATACAATATCTTTAATACGATAGGGTTGGCTCGCATTGATAAAGTAATTAACTATAGCCTTTTTCTTTGATGAATAAACCAGTTTTTTATAAACTTCAGATTTAAAATAACCATGATTATCCATAAATAGATTTATCCTTTTAATCGTATTATTAGCAGCAACCGAATCGTAAATCACTGGAGCTTCACCAATACGAAGTAAAAAACGGCTAAATTTACCTGGATTATCTTTTTTAGCCAAGTTATAAAATGCCAATTTAAATTTAATTCCAATAAACTTTTTGTTAGCTTTTTGTTTAATTAAACCATCAATTTTCTCTTTACTAATATCGGCGTTATTGATATTTATCTTGTTTTTTTTAAGCAAATAGGCTACATCAGGAACTTTTCTAACTGAGCTACAAGATGTAATAAACCCAAATAGTAAAAAAAATATAAATATATTAGAATTAGCAAATTTACTTTTCACGACAGATGCATTGATTAGACTACAAACCTACAAGATTTTTTTATATTTTAAAAGAAAAAAATGATTTTTTTTTGGTAGATTAAAAAAAAGTAGTAATTTTGCAGTGTAATTAATACAAAGGGAGTTTAGCTCAGTTGGTTTAGAGCACCTGCCTTACAAGCAGGGGGTCAC
>CAZWRD010000045.1:0-20641 GCA_964636105.1 uncultured Bacteroides sp. | reverse complement strand
CCCTTTTTTACAAATTGGTATCAAATTAAAATCCTTTTAGGTCATTTGTTCTGAATTTATCAAAAAGAGACTTGAAAAGTCGAAGTATTTGATTTTATTGGGTTAATCGCGAATAAGTTATTGTTTTAAATTATTTGGAAATGAGCAATTTGGGGTTAACTCATAATAAGCTTAAACCCTACCCCATGAACATTTAGAAGCTCAATATCAGAATCTTCTTTTAAATATTTCCTTAATTTGGTAATATAAACATCCATACTTCTGGCATTAAAATAGCTATCATCTTTCCAAATTCTGTTTAATGCTACACTCCTATCGACAACATCATTCGCGTTTTGGCATAAAATTACCAACAAATCTGTTTCTTTAGACGTAAGTTTTTGTTCTTTCCCTTCAAAATTTAAAATTTGTCGGGTATAATCAAAAGTATATCTCCCTATTTTATAAATATTATCTGCAGGATTTTGTTTTTCAGAATCTTGTGTTCGTCTCAGAATAGCTTCCATCCTTACAAGTAACTCTTCCATACTGAATGGCTTGGTAATATAATCATCTGCACCAACTTGAAATCCCTTTAATTTATCTTCTTGCATAGACTTTGCTGTAAGAAACAATACAGGGATTTTTTTATCGAGTTTTCTGATATCTTTAACCAATGTAAAACCATCTTTAATAGGCATCATTACATCTGCAATACAAAAATTAAATTCCTCAGTTTTAAATGCTTCATAGGCATCATGCCCATTAACATACAACTTGGTCGAAAAACCTTTTGCATCAAGATAGGTCTTTAATAAATTACCCAAATTTGGATCGTCTTCTGCTAATAAAACTTTCACTTTATTTCTTTCCATATTATTTGTTTTTTTAGTTTCTATTCAAATGGCAAATATACAATAAAAACCGAACCTTTTTTCAATTCACTTTCAATTGATATTTTTCCTTGATGTTTATCTACTATTGCTTTTACATAACTCAAACCCAATCCAAAACCTTTAACATCATGTACATTACCTGTAGCAATTCTACTAAATTTCTCAAAAATTTTCTTCTGATTCGCTTTACTTATACCTATTCCATTATCAGCTACCTTAATTATCAATCCATTATTCGAATTTTCAGTAGAAATAACAATTTTGGGTTTTTCTGGACTATACTTATTTGCATTATCCAACAAATTGTATATTAAATTGGTAATATGTACTTTATCTGCTCTAATAATTGGATTTGCTGCATTTAAATTTTCAATGATTCTTCCACTTTTTTGCATAACATGAAAGCCAACGTTATTAACTGCCGTTGAAATAATTGCATGAATATCCAATTCTTCCTTACGTAAAATCAATTGACCTTTTTCTAAAGTTGCAGTTTGCAATATATGTTCTACAAGTGTTTCCAATCGCTTATTTTCATGTTTAATCATATTGATGTAATTAGCAAACAAGTCTTCTGACTTCTTTACATCCTTATCATTCAAAACCTCACAAGCCAAAGATATTGTAGCTATTGGAGTTTTTATTTCATGTGTCATATTATTTACAAAATCATTTTTAATTTCCGATAGCTTTTTCTGCCGGAAAATAGTGAAAATGGTATAAGAAAATGAATAAATAATTATCAAAATGAGAGTTGCTGAAGCAAATAACATTAACCACAACTGATTTAATAAAAAACTTTTTTCTTTAGGAAAATAAAGCATTAAATATTCAGGATTAATATTTATATCACTAGGAAACAATATATAAGCAAAATTTCGATTTAATAAATTCTCTTTGTATTTGCCTGTTTTTTGTAAAATTAATTGACCACGCGATGGACTATAAATACCAAATTCATATTCAGTTCTGATACCTTTTGTCGAAAGTTCTTGAAAAATAAGAGAGTCGAGTAAAAAAGGATTAATTCTTTTTTGTATAGGTTTAAACCTACCCATATTAAAAATATCTACAAAAAAATCCTCTAATAATGCTGATTTCTTCAACAACTTATCTCTTTGAATAAGAACACTTTTATAATCATTTAATATAGATGCATCAATATCTACTTTGTGCTTTTTATAGGTTTTATTAATTTCTGGACTAATCTCTACATTATCGCTTTCTTCAATTACAATATTGGTATCATGATATAAGGTTGTTTCTCCATTTAAATTTTCCCATGAGCTAATTTCAATATTATTTTTATTCGATTCATTCTCAAATCTACTTTCTTCATCAATGCCAGGATACTTTTGTTGCTCACTAAATATCAATCTATTAAGTGAGTCGATGGTATTCATTAAAGCAGTTTTTTCTCTATTTTTGTTTTATTGTTCGTTGATTTCTTTTTTTTCTAGCTTAGTAATAACAAGCGAAATAGCTTCATTAACACTTCTTCTAAAATTTGCCTCTTCAACTTTAATAGCACTTTGAACCCAATACAATTGCAAACTAACCAAACCAACTAGCGCAAATGTCATCAAAATGATAATTAAAATAATGTTTTTCTTGTTCATCAAAAACAAAATTAAGGATAGTTTCTCGTTCAAAATCAGGGTTTAACATTTGTTAACATATATTAACGTCCATTAACAAGATACTTGATTAATTGAGTATATTTTTGTATCATTAAAAAACACTTAAAATATTAAAATCTTTAATGTGTAATTTTTCATAAAAATTGGTTTTTGGTTAATTAAATAACGGGGCTCTAAAAAAGTCCCGTTATTGTTTTTATGAAATCACAAAAATTAGTACTAAACTAATTACAAACTACTTACCTATTCTACACATATTTATTTCAATAAAAAAGGAAAAAAAAATTTAATTAGATAAAGTTTTTAGGTATTTTTGCAAAAAAAAGCAAAGAAATTTATTTTTTAGCAATTTAAAAACCTTTATTTCTTTTTTGTAACATACATGACAGAAAAACAAACAACAATTGCAAATCCCGTATCTGTCTCAGGTACAGGCTTACATACAGGTAAAAATGTTACCTTAACATTTAAACCAGCACCAATTAATTTTGGTTATAAATTCAAACGAGTTGATATTGAAAACTCACCACTTATTGATGCTGATGCAGATTTAGTTACCGATACTTCAAGAGGAACAACTTTGGAAGTAAATGGAGTAAAAGTAAGCACGGTAGAGCATTCTTTGGCAGCATGTTTTGGATTAGGTATCGACAACGTTTTAATTGAGCTTGATTGTTCTGAAGCACCTATTTTAGATGGTAGTTCAAAACCCATAGTTGAAGCTTTATTACAAGCTGGATTAGTTGAACAAAACGCAAAAAAAGAATATTTCGAAATAAAATCGAACATCACTTTTACTGATGCTGATAAAAAAGTAGAAATGGTAATTATACCAAGTAATGAATTTAAACTTTCCGTTCTAATTGATTATGAATTAAAAGTTTTAAATACGCAATTTGCATCATTATCATCATTAGACCATTTTGTTAAAGAAATTGCACCTTGTCGTACTTTTGTTTTTTTACACGAATTAGAGTATTTGCTAAGCAATAATCTAATAAAAGGAGGTGATTTAAACAATGCAATTGTATTTGTAAATCGTGTTATTTCAAAAGAAGAACTCGACAGATTGGCTGCATTATTCAACAAACCTTCAGTAGAGGTTTTGGCTGAAGGCATTTTAAACAATGTTGATTTATATTTTAATAACGAACCTGCACGTCATAAACTACTGGATGTAATTGGAGATTTGGCATTAATAGGAAAAAGAGTTAAAGGACATGTTATTGTAAGTCGTCCGGGACATAGCACTAATGTTGAATTTGCAAAACTTATTAAAAAACAAATAAAAGCAGAACAACAAGCTAAAAAAGAAATGCCTTTATTTGATTTGAATAAAACACCACTTTACGACATCAACAAAATAAAAGAAATTCTTCCACACAGACCACCTTTCTTATTAGTTGATAAAATCCTAGAAATGAGCGATTCTCATGTTGTAGGCATCAAAAATGTAACCATGAACGAAGATTTCTTTGTTGGACATTTCCCTAATGAACCTGTAATGCCCGGTGTACTTCAAATAGAAGCAATGGCACAAACAGGTGGAATTATGGCGTTAAGCTTTGTACCTGATCCTGAAAATTATGCTACCTATTTTCTTAAAATTGACAATGTTAGATTCAGAAGCAAAGTGGTTCCAGGTGATACATTGGTATTCCGACTCGATTTATTATCACCAATCCGAAGAGGATTATGTAATATGAAAGGCGTGGCATATGTTGGCACAAAAATTGTTATGGAAGCAGAGATGCTTGCCCAAATTACAAAAGTAAGAGGGCTTTAATCAAAAACAAATCATAAATTTAACAAATCAAGAAAATGAATCAACCACTAGCATATGTAAATCCACAGGCAAAAGTAGCCAAAAACGTTGTTATTGAACCATTTGTAACTATTGATAAAAATGTTGAAATTGGCGAAGGCACTTGGATTGGACCAAATGTAACTATAATGGAAGGTGCAAAAATTGGGAAAAATTGCAAAATATTCCCAGGTGCAGTAATTTCTGCAGCTCCTCAAGACTTAAAATATAACGGAGAAGAAACTTCAGTTGTAATTGGCGATAATACAACCATCAGAGAATTTGTAACCATAAACAGGGGTACAAAAGCTAATATGGAAACAGTAGTTGGAAACAATTGCTTATTAATGGCATATGTTCATGTTGCTCATGATTGCGTAATTGGTAATAACTGTATTTTAGCAAATGCTGCAACATTAGCAGGCCATATTATTATTGATGATTGGGCAATAATTGGAGGATTATCAGCTGTACACCAATTTGTTAATATTGGTTCACATACAATGATTTCTGGAGGATCATTGGTTAGAAAAGATGTACCTCCTTTTACAAAAAGTGCAAGAGAACCACTTTCTTATGTTGGAATTAATTCAATTGGTTTACGCAGGAGAGGCTATAGCTCTGAAAAGATAAAAGAGATTCAGGATATTTATAGAATCATTTATTTAAAAGGCTATAATGTATCGCAAGCAATTGATGTGATTGAAGCAGAAATGGCTGCAACTCCAGAAAGAGATGAAATTTTATCATTTATATCACGTTCAAGTAGGGGTATTATGAAAGGATACTCAAAATTATCATAAATAAAAAAGCCGTAGTTTTACGGCTTTTTTTATTGTAAATGTTTATTCGATTAATTAATATAAAAAATGAGAATTTATTCTTTCATCCATTGAATCACGAATAGATAATCGATGAATATTTTAAACAATAAACCCATTGCAAATATAATCCATAAGGTGACTTCAAAGATTCATATCAAGTAAAAAAAAACTTAATCAATAGTAATTCAACATATAACGAATTAATCTAGATTATTTGCTAAAAATCCTTTTGTAATTCCGAAAAAATATGTAATTTTGCAGTGGGTAAGTCTTATACGACCAGCTCCTGCTGAAACTCCCCAGATGTGGAAGCAAGCAAGGATAAGTGGTTGAGCGGTGCGATATAAGGGGCTTACCCTTTTTTTTTTACTTTTCTGTTGTATATTCCATTTTTTTTATTAATTTCGTATCATAATTCTATCAAATACTTTAGATTCTCTTTCTATTTGTATAGAACTGCAATTAATAATGAGTACAAAATCAAATAAATACAAACAAACAAAGATTAAATTCTCTATATTTTCTTTGGCAATATATTTTTTAGGTATATTGATTTTTATTTATTGGAATTATCAAAATGATAAAAAAACAATTATGAATGAAGTTGACAAACAACTTTTTTCAATTGCTAGCAATATCAAAAGTATTCTACCCAAATCTTTTTTAGACAATCCTCAAACACCTACAAATCATTCAAAATCTGATTATTGGAAAAACATTAAATTACTTACGCAATTTGCACAAACATCAAATATTGATTTTTTATATACATTAATTAAAAAAGACGATAAAATATATTTTACATCTTGTAGCACTAACAACGATGAATTAAATTCAAATAACTACATTACCTATTGGACTGAATATAATTACACAAGTGATATATTATTTAATTCATTTGATAATAACTCAGCAGTATATGAAACAAACACAGATAATTGGGGACATTTCAGATCCGTTTTTATACCTTACAAAACAAAAAACGGACAAACTATTATTCTTGGAGCAGATTATGATTATACACGCATTAATAAGAAAATATATTCAAGTACTTTAAATTCAATATTAAAGGGATTTTTCTTTATTTTTTTAGCTTTTCCAATGATTTTTTCCGTATATTATCTTCAGCGTAAAAACTCAAAATTTTTAGAAAAAAGAATAAAAGAAAGAACTCAAGAACTTACAGATGAAATAACTGAACGAAAAAGTATTGAAGAAGAACTAAAAAAATCTTACAATCAATTAGAAGAATTAGCTATCAAAGCAAATGCAGCTTCACAAGCTAAAAGTAGTTTCTTAGCAACAATGAGCCACGAAATAAGAACCCCTATGAATGGAATTATTGGAATGGTTGGCATTTTAAAACAATCAGAATTAAGTCTTGAACAAAAAGACAGTCTAAATATTATTGATTTTTCAGCAAATAACTTATTAGCAATTGTTAACGACATACTTGACTTTTCAAAAATCGAATCAGGTCAAATAGAATTAGAAAGTATTCCTTTCGACTTACACAAAAGTATTGAAGACATTATCAAATTGATGAGTTTTAAAACAACTGATAAGAACATTGCATTAAAAAGAGAAATTGATGATGATGTACCTGTATATGCAATTGGAGATCCTGTAAGAATAAATCAGATAATACTAAATCTGACCAATAATGCTATAAAGTTTACAGAAAAAGGAAGTGTAAAAATAAAATTAGAGAATATTGGTAATTCCGAAAATCATATTTTTATCAAAATCAGTATTATTGATACAGGTATCGGTATATCTAATGATGCAAAAGAAAATCTATTCAAAGAGTTTTTTCAAGCAAACAACTCAATATCAAGAAAATACGGAGGAACTGGCTTAGGTTTAGCTATTTCAAAAAAATTAACAGAACTTTTAGGGGGCAAAATTGGAGTAGAAAGTACATTAGGAAAAGGCTCAACTTTTTGGTTTACTCTCAAGGTTTTAACTTGTTCGAAAGAAAAATTTTTACAATCGAAACATCAACCAATTATTAAAAAAATGGATCATAAATTAGAAGTTTTAGTTGCAGAAGACAATCTAATTAACCAAAAGATTGTTATGGCAAATCTAAAAAAAATGGGGCACAAAGTAGATGTAGCCTCTAATGGACAAATTGCAATTGAAATGTTTAAACAAAAAGTTTACGACATTATACTTATGGACGTTCAAATGCCTGAAGTTAATGGAATTGAAGCTACACAAACAATCAGACAAATTGAAGAAAACGAAGGAAGAAATCCTATTTATATTGTTGCAATGACAGCTAATGTTTTAAAAGAAGATATTGAGCATTATCTTGAAATTGGCATGAATACGTGCTTAAGTAAGCCTTTTAAAGTAGAAGAATTGGTAAATATTTTAGATCAAACACAAAAATAAAAAAAAGTCAGAATTCTGATTTCTGACTTCATTTTTATTTATTAACGAAAATGTATTAAATTACTTTTTCGCCACAATCACATTCATCAAAACTTTTATTATATTGTAACATGGCCTGTTGACTCATACCCATACTTGAGAAACCTCCATCATGATACAAGTTTTGCATTGTTACTTTTCTGGTTAAATCAGAAAATAAAGTTATACAAAAATCTGCACATTCTTCAGCAGTAGCATTTCCAAGTGGCGACATTCTTTCTGTAAAATCCATCAAACCATCTATACCTTTCACACCACTACCAGCAGTAGTTAATGTTGGAGATTGTGAAATTGTATTTACCCTTACCTTCTTTTCTCTTCCATAAATATACCCAAAACTTCTTGCAATGGATTCTAAAGCTGCTTTGGCATCAGCCATATCATTATATTCAAAAAGTGTACGTTGAGCAGCAATATATGACAACGCAACAACAGAACCCCATTCATTAATTGCATCCATTTTTTTTGCAACTTGCATAACTTTATGAAATGAAATTGCAGAAATATCTAATGTCTTTTGAAAATATTCATAATCAAGATCATCATAACTACGTTTTTTACGCACATTAGGCGACATACCGATAGAATGAAGTACAAAATCAACTCTTCCACCATAAACTTCCATTGCTTTCGCAAAAAGATTTTCAATATCTTTTACATTTGTTGCATCAGCAGGAACTACAATAGTATTACACTTTTTTGCTAATTCGTCAATTTCGCCTAAGCGAATAGAAACGGGTGTATTTGTTAAAATAAATTCAGCACCTTGTTCATAAGCTTTTTCAGCTGTTTTCCAGGCAATTGATTTATCATTTAAGGCTCCAAAAATGATTCCTTTTTTTCCTTTTAATAGGTTATACATGTATTTATTTTTGATTTAATTCTTTTTAATTCATCAACTCTTTTGCTGTTTCCAATGCTGAAGCACTTATTTTTTCATTGCTTAACATTTTTGCAATTTCTTCTATTCGTTCTTCCTTATTTAATTGTTTTATTAAAGAACGTGTTTGTTTAGAATCTGAAATTTTTGAAACAAAAAAATGCTGTTCAGCTTTAGCTGCAATCTGAGGCAAATGAGTAATAGCTAGTAATTGACGCTCTTCTGCCATTTTTCGCATAATATTACCAACTTTAGCTGCAATATCTCCAGATACCCCATTATCTATCTCATCAAAAATAACAGTTGGAAGTATATTTTGTTTACTAATTATTGATTTGATTGCCAACATCAATCGAGAAAGCTCGCCGCCTGAAATTACTTTTGATAATTCTCTTAATTCACCTCCCCTATTTGCATTAAACATAAAATCAACAGTATTACTGCCATTTGCATTAAATTGCTGTGATATTTTTAAATCAATCTTAAGTTGAGAAGTACTCATTCCCAATTCACTTAAAATCTCTTTTACCTTATTTTCTATCTGTGGAATGGCTTTTTGTCTTTGATTGGAAAGCTTTGTTGCTAATGAACTTACTTTATCAAATTGCTTTTTTACAACAACTTCCAAAGCTTCAATTTTAACTTCATAGTTTGATATCATCAATAATTCATCAGAAACCCTATTTTTAATTAGATTTAAATCATTAATCGACATCACATTATGCTTTTTCTCTAAGCGATTAATCAAATCAAGTCTTTCTGAAATTTTACTAATTTTCTCAGGATCAAAATGAGTATTTTCTTCTAATATTTCTATTTCGCTAGCTATATCTTTAATTTCAATTATTACACTTTGAACTCTTTCAGAAATTTCAAAAATATGAGTATGAACATTTTTTAATCTTATAAATTGAGAATTTACTTCATTTAAAAGCGATAAAATATTTAAATCTGATTGTGTTAAAATTGAAACAGATTTGAATAAAGCTGATTTTATTTCTTCTGCATTATTCAGAATTTCCAATTCTTTAGTTAAGATATCTTGTTCATCATCTTGTAAATTAGCTTTATCAAGTTCATCGAATAAAAACTGGAGATAATCTTTTTGAGTATTTGCTTCCGATTGCTTTATTTTTAATGCAGCTAATTCGTGCTTAACTTTTTGATATGAAGCAAACTCTAAACGAAATTGTTTTAATAAATCCAGATTTCCAGCTATCATATCAATTACAGACATTTGGAAATCAGAATTATTGAGTGTAAGTGTATTGTGCTGAGAATGAATATCAACTAATTTTTCACCAAGCTCTTTAAGTTGAGTAAGATTAACAGGGGTGTCGTTTATAAAAGCTCTTGATTTTCCATTTGGTGAAATTTCCCTTCTCAAAATACAAGGATTATCTTCATCTAATTCATTGTCAACAAAAAACTGTTTTAAATCGAGCAATGAAATATCAAAACTACCTTCAATAACACATTTATAATTTTTATCAAATAAAACATTAATATCTGCTCTATGACCTAAAATTAGTGAAATAGCTCCAATAATTATTGATTTTCCTGCACCAGTTTCACCAGTAATAGCCGAAAATCCTTTTGATAGGTGAATATCCAATTTTTCAATTAAAGCGTAATTTTCAATATATAAATGAGATAGCATAATTTTATTGGAAATAAGAATTTATAAAGCAATTTTTGTATTAGCTAAGCTTAAAACTAATTAGTATTCATAATGCCTTGATATTTACTCGCATTTGAGGGATCAATTTCAATTAGAGTACCAATAATCCTTGCCTTATCCTGAGGTGCGGCTTTAGAAAAAACATTAACAATTTCGTCAGATTTTGCATCCATAAACAACTGAATACTAAACAATCCTGGCTTCTCACGATATGCTTTCCTAATTAATTCAATACTTTCTGTAATTGAAGTTCTTCCTGTTTCAACATTATCATACATTTGATCAAGACCCAAACGATGAAACTTATAATTAGCTTGTCGCACACTACTATATGCATTATTGAGAATATTTTCAACTATCCAATATCTGTTTTTTTGACTCTCAAAAGATTTCCAACCTTTTTCGGGAGAATTTTGAGACATATTTACAATATTTTGAGCCTTTTCAAAAAAAGGAGTTCCTCCATTTATCGAAAAGGAATCGAAATCATAACCAAGAAAAACATAACAATAATAGGCAACCATTGCTGTTAAATTTGATGTAATTGCATTATCATTAAACTCAAGCGTTTGCAAATCAACATATTTAAATTGAACATCCTTGTCAATAAAGTTAAGCATTACAGTATTGTATGAAGTTCTATAAACAGGACGACGAAGCTGGATATTCATTGTTCCTTTAAATTCGTCAGCACCAAGTCTATCGTTAATGGTTATTAAAATGCTGCATTCTATTCTTTCTTCAGGCTTATATGAATAATTTGTCCAATTTCTGTTATTTACAAATTCATACAATGAGGTTCTCATATTGTCGTAAACGCCTCTATCAGTACCTTGTACCTGAGGTGCCATTACCTGAATATTACAATTAAATTCTTGTGATATAGAAAATAACGGCATCAGTATCAATATAATATAAGTTGGTAGTTTCTTCATTTTTTAAGATTTTGAATAATATAATCCGCAATATCTTTTGCAACTTCTTTTTTTGATTTTAATGTAAAATCAGTGGTATTTCCGTTTTTATCAAAAATACTTATTTTATTGGTTTCGTGTCCAAAACCCGCGCCCAAATCATTTAATGAGTTTAAAACAATAAAATCGAGATTTTTTGATTTTAACTTTTTTAATGCATTATCTTTTTCATCATTTGTTTCCAAAGCAAAACCAACAAGTATTTGATTTTCTGTCTTTTTAGCACCTAATGTTTTCAAAATATCTATAGTTGGTTTTAGCTTTATTACTGGAGGTTTCGTAGTTTTTTTAATTTTAATATCAGATTTAGTATCTATTGTAAAATCTGCAACGGCAGCAGCCATTATACAAATATCAGTCTGCTTAAATAAAGTAATACATTTCTGATACATTTCATCGGCAGTAATAACATTATAACGTTTTATATTGGAATTATGAGTTGATAGAGAAACGGGACCCGTTATTAAGTTTACATTTGCACCCAAATCAGCTAAATGCTCAGCTAAAGCAAACCCCATCTTACCCGAAGAATGATTCCCAATAAAGCGAACGGGATCGATAGCTTCATATGTTGGACCTGCTGTAATCAATACATTTTTGCCTTTTAATACATTTTCTTTTTTATAATAATTTCCAACAAATTCAATTATTTTTTCAGGTTCTTCCATTCTGCCTTTGCCATCGTAACCACAAGCCAGTTCGCCACTTGGAGCCTCAATAAAATGCACTCCATTTGAAATCAAATAGCTGATATTTCGTTTAACTGCATAATGTTCATACATTTTGCAATTCATAGCTGGTGCTATAAAAATTTGTTTATTAAAAGCTAAAAAAGAAGTTGAAAGCGCATCATCGGCAATTCCATTGGCAAACTTCCCGATAATATTAGCAGTAGCAGGTGCAACAATCATTAAATCAGCCCAATCAGTTAAAGCTATATGTTCAGTTGAATAATCATTATTATCAGCAAAAGTATCGAAATATACTTTATTTTTGGAAATACTTTCAAGACTCAATTTAGTTACAAATTCCAAGGCATTTTTAGTAACTATTACTTTAACATCTGCACCAGATTTAATAAGTAAACGAATTAAAAAAATAGATTTATATGCAGCAATACCGCCACTTATACCAAGTAATATTTTTTTTCCGTTTAGCATATATTTTAAAATAAAAAAAGTATAAACTATTGATATAACAATAGTTTATACTTTCGATTTTTAAATTTATTAAAATTTTGAATCAGAAGCTTCTTTTATTGGATTTCTGTAATAAATTTTATGATTAAGATAATCGTTTATAGCCAATAATGTAGGTTTTGGAAGTTGTTCATAATGTTTTGCAACTTCAATTTGCTCTCTGTTTTCAAAAATTTCTTCAAGATTATCACTTGGCGTTGCAAACTCCTGAATTTTACCATGCAATTCTTCTTTTAAATCAGAAGAAATTTGATTTGCACGTTTTGATAAAATTGAAATGGTTTCGTAAACATTATTGGTTTCTCTATAGAAATCAGCAGTATTACGAGTAACTGCAGTTGTATCTGCTTTTATTTTTTTTAAATCCATGGCAATTATTTATGATTTATTTGTTTTCGATATTTGATAATGCTTTTTTATAATAAGATTCTGCATCACTTTTATATTTGGTTTGAGGGAAGTTACTTATCAGATTATTATATGCTTCAATAACATTTTTAAAGCGTTCTTGTTTTTTTGAATCAATACTATTTTTTGCATAATCATAATCAGATTTTACAATATAATACATAATTTCCTCTCTTTGTGAAGTTTCTGGAAAATCTTTTAAAATATTTGTAAAGGCAATTTGTGCTGCATTATAAGATTCGGTTTTATAATAAAGTTTTGCAATTTCGAAAGCTTTATTGGTTAACTTTAATCTTAGATCATCAATTAGTTTATTTGCTTCGGCAACTCTAGCGCTTCTGGGATAGAAATTTATAAACAATTGCATTTCTTTAATTGCTTCCTGAGTACTGCTTTGATCTAGCGAATATGAAGGTGAATCGAGGTATTTGCAATATGCACTCATATAAAAAGATTCTTCTGCATATTTACTATTCGGATATATTTTTGCAAAATTCTTAAAATGATAACTTGCTGTAATATAATCGCTTTGACCATAATAGCAATATGCATAATAATACTGTATTTTTTCAGCTTGTTCTTTACCTCTATATACAATTATCACTTCATCAAACAATTGCAAAGCTCTGTAGTAGTCTTGTTTTTCGTAATAGTTTATTGCCATTTCTAACTTTTTGGCATGATCTGTGCTTTTAAGCAATCGTTGGTATTTGCTACAAGAGCTCAACTGCACAAGCATAACTATTACAAATAGATATATCAATTTCTTAATCATTCTGCAAAATTAAAGATTTTTACTGAATTACGAAACGAATTGCATAAAGATTTATTATATAATGTTAAAAAAAAAAGTCAAATTAAATAACAATTGAAAAAACTAAGTTTTATTTGCAACTTAATCGCACTTTTAATAATCAAATCGGGGATTCACAACATTGTTAAAAATGGAACCAAAAGTATAAGTTAAGCCAAAATTAAAGCTATAAGAATATTGAGTTTCAAGCTGATGCTGTTGCAACAATACCTCTTCGTAAGTTGCCCCTTGTTTGGACAAAGAAAGCTGATCGTGAATTACTGAAACATAAACATAAGCAGAAAAAGATAAACCTTTAAATATCCTGACATTCAGATTTGCATTAATTTCGAGATTATTTTTTGAAAAATCATTTAAAAAATTGCTATAAACTATGGATGTATTGGCTGAACCCCATTTGCTGATATAATTCAAACCCAGTCCGAAAGAATGAGTTGAAAGCAATTCTTGCGTTTGATTATAAATAGTTGTATCAATATACTGATGATAATTACCTCCGATTTTATATCGAAAAACCAACAACTTACTAGCAGATTGACTATAAGGAAAAACATTATATTCAATTCCAACTTTCAACGAATTGCTCAATTTGTAATTATTGTAAGTATTGTTATACATCGTGTAAAAATAACCCAACGACCAATGCTGGTTTAAAGATTTTATTGTATGGTGGCTAAAATCATAAGATCTGCGATAAGTTCGGATAGTTGTAGTATCATCTATCACATATTTTGACTCTTTATAAAATCCACTGGCATAAAAACTGATTTTTAATTTCGGAGTAACTTTAGTTGCAGATGCTGAATACCATAATTGCAATTGGTTATAATTTTTCTCACCATTGCCCCAACCTGATAAACTAAGGCTATAAACCCAGCTTTTCCATTTGTCTTCTACTTTTTCATTGTCGGAGTTTTCTTGTTTTGAACTAATTTTAATCATCTGATTACTTGAAGTTTTCATTGCATACTGCATCAATCCCATTTTAAGATTTCTAACGATTTCAATCCTGTTTTCATCAGCAGTATTTGTAACGGCCGTTGCAGTTTTCAGCGTATCATTCCTTCCAAGAAACTCGTTTTTACCAAGAAATATCAGATTAAACTCTTTACCTCCTGAACCGGTATAAGTTTCAACAACAATAATATGAACCTGAGATTCGGCAGGTTCTCTAACATAATTTACATAGTTTATTTCTTTACGAATAAATGAATAATCGCAATTATAGCAATTGCCAATATCCATAAATACTTTCAATGCATTTTTTGTTAGACTATCGTTTATAGTTGAATCATTTTGGGCATTTACTTTCGCTAATTGCAACAGCAATAAAACAAAAATAATACATATTTTATTCATTTCAATTGTGCTAATAAATTTTTAAATATGTAAAAACAAGAGCTTTAAAGTAAATTTTAAAGCTCTTATTTCATTATTTATAGAATTTCTACATTATAATCTTTTTTTACAATGATATCAGCCAATTCTTTTAAAGAACTTACCATTTTATGTTCCTGCAAAAGAACTTTCATACGATACTCATTCTGAGGTTCTTTTCCTCTTAATAACTGAGCTTTGCCAGTATCGTGATAGGTAATGTCGATAAAGATTTTTAAATCAATATGATCTGTTTTCATGGCATATAAACCATCAATTATCAGCATATCAACATCTTTAAAATCAGTTATAAGGGTATCAACCTGTTCAGTAACCAAATCCACACAAGGCATGGTAGATTTGTTGCCTTCCTTAAAATCGTTGATATTGCGATAAATCGTATCCCAATCATATTCATTATATCCTACCACATTTTCAATACCATTTTTCTGACGATAATCCGTTCTTTCTAATGGCAAGGTATTGTAATAGTTATCGATATGAATTGGTTTGGCAAAAATACCATGTTTTCTTAATCCTTTTGCTATAACATGAGCTAATTCTGTTTTTCCGGTTCCTGATTCTCCTGAAATGGCAACAGTAAACTTATCATTTCTTCGCTTCAGAATTTCCTGTATAATAATTTCTCCGGCAACTCTGTGTTTGTCATCAATTAATAATACATCTCCTAACATATAATATGTGTTTTAATTATTAAATCTTATTTATTAATACTTTAAAGTAACCCAATGTCTTGTAATTATCCTTTGTTTTTTGTCTTTTAATATAAAATCTACAAAGTTTTTATCTGAATTTGCAAATATACTAATTTCACTATTAGAAATCCTGCATTCAAAGTTTTCGCCTTTAAAATTAAATCCAAATTTGATACTTTTCCAAGATGATGGCAAATTTGGTTTGATTTTCAGTAGTTTTCCTTTTAAATCAATTCCGGCATAAGTTGATAATGTAATCCAAACTGTACCTGCCATAACGCCGGTGTGTATGCCTTCGGCAGTGGTTCCGCCCTGAATATCGGAATAATCGCTGGTAACGGCATCTCTGAACATAGTCCAACCTAGTTCTGATTCATTTATCTGATTTGCCAGATATGAATGCACTACACGACTTAAAGTGCTGCCATGCGAAGTTCGTTGGAGATAATACTTCAAATTGCGTGATATATAATCTTTTGGAAGACGGTATCCCAATTTACTGATGATATTGGTTACTTCTTCAGGATTTAGGTTATAAAACAACATTAAAGTATCAGCTTGTTTTGCAACTTTGTACTCATCAGGTGAAAGATTTTCGGCTTTCAGAATACGGTCCATTCGGTAAATATTGCCATATTTCTTTTTATAGCCTTCCCAATCCAGTTCTTTCAGATTGAAATATCCATCATATTGAGAAATAATTCCATCGCCGGAAATTACCAGATTTAGCTTTTCTGAAATATCTTTCCACTTGTCTATTTCCTGTTCGGTAAAATTCAATTTCCGGCAAAGGAAATCCTTTTTAGCATCGCTAAGCGATTTGAAATACGAAATCGTTTTGCCGAACATCCATATTGTCATTACATTGGTATATGCATTGTCGCGCAAACCGCCATCCTCGGCATTGGGATACATTTCATGAAATTCATCAGGACCCATTACTTTATCAATGGTATAGCGTCTAGTAGTTTCGTTTAGTCTGGCTTTGCTTTCCCAGAAACGGCAAATTTCAATCAACATTTCAGCACCATAGGTTAGCATAAAATCATCATCATGATTGATATGGTGATACTGAATGATATTATAAGCAATAGCCAATGAAACATGGCGTTGCAGACAACTATGATCATCGCCCCATTCGCCATTAGCGGGATTGAGATGATATTTCTGGGTTTCTTCCTTGCCCGAACTTCCGCTTTGCCATGGAAACATTGCTCCTTTATAGCCATTTTCTAAAGCATATTTTCTGGCTTCATCTAAGCGACGATAGCGATACATCAGAACTGATTTTGCAATTTCTTTATAATGAATAAAGTAAACGGGCAAAATAAACATTTCGTCCCAGAAAATATGTCCGCGATAAGCTTCGCCATGCAAACCACGGGCAGGAATACTGAAATCGAGATGCTCGTTATGTGGCGAAGTTGTTGACATTAAATGAAACAAATGCAAGCGTAGCATTTTCTGAGTTAAACGATCGCCTTCAATTTTGATGTCAACCTTTTGCCATATTTTACGCCATTCGATAGCAGAATCAACTATGATATGATCAAAATCGAAAATTTTTGACAACTTAAGAATTCCGAATTCTTCTGCTTCATGCAAATCGGCAGTTTGCCATTGCTTGATTACAAGAATTTTCTGAACGATTAAACATTCATTTGAAGCCAGTTGATAAGAAAATTCGGTTGAAGCCACCGCTTTTTCTGTGTGATTTTTATAAGTAACTTTCTGCTCAAAACCTTCGTGATAAACATTAATTCTGGCATTTGCAGAAATGAGAATATCTGACTGAGTGGTTTTGGCAGCCAAAAACAACATATTATCTTCACTCTTTTCGGATACTGATTGGAGATGATGCTGATTAAGGTCGTTGTAGCGGGCTACTCCGGCATTGAGATGATTGGCAGTAAGACTTGCTTTTACAGTAATATTAGCAGCATAATTTTGTGGTTCGATTTTGTACTCAAAGGCAGCCAGATTTTCATCATTCATGCTTACAAAACGAAATGAAGTTATCCTGGTTAATCTGTTTTGTGTATCTTTTACAATTATTTCGCGACGCAATAAACCCGATTTGAAATCGAGGTGACGAAGTATGGAAACTATGTTTGTTTTATTTATATCAAGATATTCGCCTTCATCTATTTTGAAAGTAAATGGAATACAATTAATCGCATTTACAAAATCTTCGTTTTCTATTTCGCGGTCGGCAACTTTTGAAACCAAAGTATTGTAAAGTCCTGCCATATATGTGCCCGGATAGTTGAACTTATTGGCCATAGTTTCTTCCATAGCTCCACGGATACCAAAATAACCATTGCCAACAGTAAGTAATGATTCTCTGGAACGTTCTTTTGCTGTATCGTAATCATGATAGGTAAGCGACCAGTTGTCTTCTTCTTTGCCTTCTTCAAACCATTTAAGTATTCCTTCAAACCCGATTTCTTCGATGTCTTCCACAACAATATCAGCACCATTTGCCAATAATTCCTGTTTGTTTTCTTCGCGGGCTATACCCAATACCAAACCGAAGTTTCCTTTTTTGCCGGCTTGTACTCCCGAAATGGCATCTTCAACCACAACTGCTCTGTCGTAGGCAACGCCCAGATTATCGGCAGCTGTTGTAAAAATATCAGGTTCGGGTTTGCCTTTTAATCCGATTTCGGCTGATACTTCACCATCAACACGGGTTTCGAAGTATTGCAACAACTTTGCAGCTGTTAAAACTACTTTGCAATTTTTAGAGGATGATGCAACACCTACTTTTATTCCTTTTTCAATAAGTTCATGAATAAGTTTTACGGTAGAATCATAGGCTTCTACTCCATCTTTTTCGAGAATTTGATTAAAGAAAATATTTTTACGGTTGCCCAATCCGCATACGGTTTCCATTTCGGGTTTATCATCTGTATCGCCAAATGGAATATTGATACTGCGCGATTGCAAAAACGAATTAACACCCTGATAGCGTGGTTTGCCATCAACATAGGGCAGGTAATCATTTTCGTGAGTAAATTCTACGAATTTCTCATTGTATTTTTGTTCTCTTTCTTTCAGAAATGAATCGAACATGTCTTTCCATGCTCTGCTGTGAACCAATGCAGTTTTGGTTATCACTCCATCCAAATCGAATATTACTGCATCAAACGGATATTTATTTTGCATTGCTTTTTTGTTTTTTAGTTTATTTTAATCCAATATGTTCCATAAGCTTTTAGCTGCATGGCGTTATTGTTTTGTTTAATTTCATGACCCAAAAGGTCGGTTTTTGATATGGTTTTATAATCGAACTTTATGCTTTGCTCTTTATCAGTAAGATTATGAATTATCAATAGTTTTTCATCTTTATAATTTCGCTCGAACATTAATACCGATTTGATTTCGACATTATTATTATCGCAGGCATTTATCCAAACCAAATCGCCTCTGCCAAAAGTTTTGTGCTGGCTACGGGTGCAAATCTGATTTTTTAATGCATTATAAACTGTAGATTCATACGAAGTTTTGTTATTGAGCTTAGTTGAAAGTGCATCCCAATCAATACGGCCTCTCACCAGAAAACGGGTATCGTCTTTACCAACTATTTTAATGGTTTCTTTATAATAATTTTCATCATTTAGTTTACCGAATTCGTCGCCATAATAAATAATAGGAGTACCCGGAAGTGTGTGCATTACAGAGAAAGCCAGTGCTATCTTTTCAGGATTTCTATCCATCAGTTCGGCTAATCGGGCCGATATACCCTGCCCCAAACGGAAATCCCATTGGCTTTGTTTGCAATAGTTATCGTGTATGTATTTGCGGTCGTCCTCAGAAACATAAGTAAGTTCGAGACTCAGCTCATCGTGGCAACGCAAAAAGGTGAACCATTGGCTGCTTTGGGGTATCTGTGGTGTAATGCTGCTGTGCAATACATTAATAACCGGTTCTTTGCTTTGCATGGCAAGTGCTTTGTATATTTGTGGCATCAGCGGGAAATGATATCCTGCATGACACTCGTCGCCATCGCCAAAATACTTAACAACCTCTTTGGGTCGCTGGCAGGCTTCGGCTAGCAATAGCGTATTGGGCTTTACATAATCGAGTACCAAACGGAAAAGTTTCACAATTACATGAGTAAGTGGCAGATTTTCGCAATCGGTGCCTTCTTCTTTCCACAAATACGGGATGGCATCGGCACGGAAACCGTCAACACCTTTGGTGAGCCAATACAAAAAGTTGCGACACATTTCTATCAGAACTATCGGATTGCGATAGTTTAAATCGGGCTGAAAATCGAAGAAACGATGAAAGAAATACTGGTCGCCGCTGCGTTGCCAGTTGCTTTCTTCTATACCATAAAATATAATGCGGGCATCTTTGTATTTTTCAGTATCTTTATTCCAGATATAATAGTTGCGGTAAGGATTGCCGGTAGATTTTTTAGCTTCCTGAAACCAGTGATGTTCTTCGGAAGTATGATTGATGGCAATATCGAATATTACTTTGATGTTTTTTTCTTTGGCTTTGCTGAGAAATAACTCAAAACTATCGGTGCCATCCTCAGAAACGGCTCCCAATAAATCGGGGCGTACTTTCTGATAGTTTTTGATATCGAAACCGGCATCGCGCATGGGCGAATCTAAAATGGGCAAGAGCCATAAACAACTCACTCCCAAATCGGAAAGATAATCGAGTTTAGCTATCAATCCGCTGAAATCTTTGTTGAACAAATCGACATATAAAGAATAAACGCTAACGTCTTTATACCATTCGTTTTCGTTAGAAATAAGCTGATTATTCTGTTTGAAATCTTCTATTTCCGACACAAAATTATCGAAGATTTCTTTATCGGCATTGCCGTATATCTGTTGCCAGAGGCTATATAGTTTGTTGCTGAATTCGTGCATGTTCATTGTATTAATTTGTATAAACAGTTGTTTTATAGTTTTTAGTTATAAAATTGTATTATAATCATATTTAATAACAAAATTAAATAATAATAGCTTATTAAAAAAATGAAAATCC
>CAZWRD010000044.1:0-20888 GCA_964636105.1 uncultured Bacteroides sp. | reverse complement strand
TTTTACTTTTTTTAAACATACTTATTAACACATTTACTGTCAGTTATTTATATGATAAACTTTTTTGGAAAAAAATTTATTGTTGCTTCTTTTTGTAGTCGATTGTCTGTTACTTTTATTGAATAAAATTTATGTTGTTACATTTTGTAAAGATAACGAATTTTACATTGGAGAATCAGCATTTTATGAACTTAAAGCACTGATTAAATTAATGATATAAAATTTAATTCTCCAAAAATATTCTTTAAATAAATATCAAATTAATTTATAATATTACAAACTATAGTAACTTTTGAATACATTTGAGAATTTATATTTATCAAAGCGAATAGCAACATAAAAAAACAAATTGTATTATAATATATTTTAAAAAGCGAAGAATTACTTAAGTACCACACCTAAAGGTACAAATTGAGAAGCATCTCCACCAATACTTTCAATTTCACGAATTATTGAAGATGAAATAGAGGTATGCTCAGGCATGGATAAAAAGAAAATAGTTTCTATTTCTGGATACAACTGTTTATTAATTTGTCCAACCTTTCTCTCAAACTCAAAATCAGCAGATGTTCTAAGTCCCCTTAATAAAAAGCGTGCATTCACTTTTTTGCAAAAATCGATTGTAAGTCCAGTATATTCAGCAATTTCTATTGTAGGGAAATCTCGAAAAACTAATCTAATCCATTCTATACGCTTTTCAATTGGATAAAAGCTTTTTTTATCAGCATTTTTTCCAATAGCAACAATTATTTTATCGAACATAGGTACTGCTCGTTTGATTATCGACTCATGCCCTATTGTTATAGGATCAAAAGACCCTGGAAATACTGCTATTTTCATATAAAAAAATTTGATGGTTATATAGAATTAAATATTTGTTTGAATTTATTAAAAACTAATACAAAAGTAATAATAAATGATGATTTATCATAAATTTATTAATCTCTGCATTGATTAATCTTTCAATTTTTTTATATTTTTACAAATCAGCATTGTAGATAATAATTTTTTTATTATTTTTGTAACCCATTTTTAAATTAACTATCAACGTATTATTATACAATAATTTATTTGAAATTTTATGAAAAAAAAATCGACCATTATCCTGTTAATTACTTTTATATTTATACTTCTAATTTCTAACAATTTAAATGCAATACCTGCTTATCCATTTCCAATAGAATTTATTCAGCCAGATGGAAGTAAAATAAATATCTTGCTTAAAGGAGACGAAAAAGTAAAATGGGCAGAAACTATAGATGGCTATTCATTAATGTTTAATAAAACAGGTACATACGAATATGCAACACTAGACACTGAAGGCAATATGTTAGCATCAGGTAGACAAGCTAAAAATAAAGATGAACGATCAACAGATGATATAATTTTTTTAAGTCAGATAAGCAAAGGAATAACTTATACATCCTCACAAATATCAATGATGAAGAGTATATGGAATATTCAGCAAAATGAAGCCCAAAAAGCATTTCCAACTACAGGGAATCGAAATTTGGTATGTATTCTGATTGGATTTACCGATTTGGCATTCACAAAAACACAGTCAGAATTCAACAATCTTTTTAATCAGTTGAATTATACTACAGATGCAGCTTCAGGCAGTGTTAAAGATTATTACAATGAATGTAGTTATGGTCAATTAAATCTTTCAGTTACAATAGCAGGGCCATATATAGCTGCAAACAATATGGCTTATTATGGAGCCAATGATGTAAGTGGAAACGATGCAGCGCCACAAACTTTAGCTGCAGAAGCGGTAACATTGGCAAATTCGGATATAAATTTTGCAAATTTTGATAATGATGTAGATGGCTATGTAGATGGTGTTTATGTAATTTATGCAGGATTTGGAGAAGAAGCAGGCGCTAGCTCTAATGCTATATGGGCTCATGCTTGGAATTTATCTTCTACTCTATATCTAGATGGTAAATATATTAGTAAGTATTCATGTTCACCCGAATTAAGAGGAAATTCAGGAACAAGTATTACTCGCATAGGTGTTATTTGTCACGAATTTGGTCATGTATTGGGTGCTCCTGATTATTACGATACAGATTATAGTACTGGTGGGCAATATGATGGGACAGGTTACTGGGATATGATGGCTTCTGGTTCATGGAATAACAACGGAGCTACGCCGGCACATCATAATGTTTATACAAAAACAAAAGTTTATAATTGGGCTGTTGCCAATATTTTAAATAGTGGTTCAATAATTACGCTTAACAATGCAGAACAAAATAGTAATAGTTTTTATCAATTTAATACAACAACAGCTAACGAGTATTATTTGATTGAAAACCGTCAGCAACAACTATTTGACACCTATATTCCGGGTAAAGGAATGCTTATATACCATGTTGATGGTAGTTATATTAGTACTGCAGGAAATGCGATTAATGCCGGAAGCCATCAGGGTATGTATCCGGTATGTGCCAATGCTACAGGAAATCCTACTTCAACATATGGAACTATTAATGGAACAAGCTGCCCTTTTCCTGGCACTGGGTTAAAATCTTCATTTACAGATGCAACAACACCTTGGGCAAAATCTTGGGCAGGTGCAAATACTAGCAAACCTATAACCTCAATTATAGAAAATAATACCAATAAAACAGTTACATTTACATTTATGGGAGGTTCAAGTTGCACAGCTCCAACTACTCAAGCAAGTAATTTTACTGCAACAAATTTGGCAAGCACAACAGTAACAATAGGTTGGACTAGAGGAAATGGAAACAATGTAATTGTAATTGCTAAGGCTGCTGGTTCTGTTGATACTGACCCTGTTAGTGGAACATCATATACTGCTAACACTGTTTTTGGTTTAGGAAATCAGATAGGTGTTGGTAATTTTGTTGTATATAATGGGAGTTCAACATCTACTAATATTACAGGTTTGACACCAGGGGTTATTTATTCTTTTGCGATTTATGAATATGCTAGCACTTCAAGCTGTTATTTAATTCCAGGTTTAACTGGCAATGCAACAACTCCTTGTGGAACAATTAGTACTTTTCCATACTCCGAAAGTTTCGCAAACTTAACAATTCCAAGCTGTTACATTCAACAAAACATAGGTATTGGATTAACAGATATGTGGACTATTTCTCAAGCAAATAATGCAGGAGGCACTGCAAATGAATTAAAAGCTACTTATCAAAATATTAATCCCGGTACAAGTAGATTGATTTTAAATCCCATCAACACTATAAATATAAGCAGTCTGAATTTAACTTTTAAGCATTATTATGATGATTACGGTTCTGGTTTAAACTATAAAATTCAGGTATCAAACGATATGATTAATTGGGTTGATGCAGGTTGGACAAACGCTTCCGGATTAGGAAATTATGGACCAACAATAGTTAATTTATCAATTACACAAAAACTAAATAATGCAACAACTTATATTGCTTTTGTCTTAGATGGAAATCTTTATTATTATGATTTTTGGTTTATTGATGATATAAATATTACTGCGGTTCAGGCAATTAACGCAACACTTAATGTATCAACTACTTCATTACCATCGTTTGGAAATGTTAATCAATACAACAATTCATCTACACAATATTTTGGAGTTTCTGGCTCTGGATTGGCAAGCAATATTACAATTACAGCACCTTCAAATTTTTTGGTTTCTACCAATTGTAGTTCAGGATTTTCCCAAAGTGTTAACATTACACCAAGTTCAGGAAATGTTCCTTACACAAGAGTTTGGGTGAAGTTTAATCCTAATTATTTAGGTCCTTTAAATCTGAATATTTCTGTTGCAACAAGTGGTGTAACAACAAAAACAGTTGCAATCAGCGGGACATGTATTTCGAGTGGAATACCATCAAATTATTATAGCACAGCTACAGGAAGTGGAGCTTTGCTAAAAAATCAATTACACAATATTATCAAAACTCATACAAAGCGTTCATATACAAACTTATGGACGGATTTTCAATCAACAGACAAAAAATATAATGGAAAAGTATGGGATATGTATAGCGACAAACCATGTGATTCGAATTATGAATTTACATTTATAACCAACCAATGTGGAACATATTCTGCAGAAGCCGGATGCTATAACAGAGAACACTCTTTACCAAACAGTTGGTGGGGCGGCACAACAGATACAATGTATTCAGATTTAATGACTTTAGTTCCAACAGACGGATATGTAAATAACATGCGTAGTAATTATACTTTTGGAAAAGTTGCAACACCCAATTGGACTTCAACTAACGGAAGTAAAAGAGGTCCATGTACTTATCCAGGATATACAGGAACACAGGCGAATGTATTTGAGCCAATAGATGAATATAAAGGTGATTTTGCCCGTATATATTTATATATGGCAACACGTTACGAAAACAGAATTTCTCTATGGCCATCATTTGATGCCAATGCTGCTGATTGTTTTGCTGGAAATACTTACCCTGGGTTTAAGACGTGGCAACTTAATTTATTATTAGAATGGCACAATAATGATCCTGTAAGTCAAAAAGAAATAAACAGAAATAATGCAGTATATAGCATTCAAGGTAATAGAAATCCATTTATAGATAATCCATTATTTGTTGCACAAATATGGCAATCAAAACCATTGGTTAATACATTACCATCTACTAATATTGCTCCTAACTCTGTTACTTGCATTGGAAATATTCTCTCTGAAGGAAGTTCTGCCATAACAGAAAGTGGAATTATTTATTCAATTACTCCCAATCCAGTAATTGGAGGAAGTGGGGTTGTAAAGATTTCAAGTAGTCCGTTAGTAAGCATTGGAAATTATACTATAAATATCACAGGGCTAACACCTATAACCACCTATTATGCAAGGGCATATGCAATTAATTCACAAGGAACATCATATGGGTCAGATGTAATGTTTACAACAGAAATATACCTTCCAATTGTTTCAACAGACTCTGTTATAAACATTACAGCAACTTCAGCATCAGCTTTTTGCACTTTAAATCAAAATCAATTTGGAAAAATGTTATTTACTGGAATCGTTTATTCTGAAGATCCAAATCCATTTTCAGGCGACCCAGGTGTAATTACTGCTTTATCAAACCCATTGGATACTATTGGCAACTATTCAATTAATCTCACTAGTTTATCTCCCGGAACCACTTATTACCTAAAAGCTTATGCTAGTAATGAAATGGGACAAAGTTACGGAAATGAATTTGTTTTTTCAACACCATCTTGCATAACTCAAACTCTACCTTATACTCAGAATTTCGAAACTACTTTTCCTCCAATAGGTTGGTCGGTTATAAATCCAGATGGAAATAAAACATGGGCAAATAAACTAGTTCTGGGGAAACAAAGTGGAACTGATAGTGCTGCATATATAAATTTTTACTCTTACGGTACTACTTATTTAGGACAAACTGATGATTTAATATCTCCAGCTTTTGATTTTACAACATCAACAAATCCCAAATTGGTGTTTAATGTTTCATATCGCTATTATTCAAGTACTAGTTTAGATACATTAAAAATATACTATTCAACAGATTGTGGTGGAACTTACAATGCATTGCCGATTTATGTAAAAGGTGGTGTTGATTTATCAACTGGTGGACTATTATCTACCAATTTTACACCATCTTTGAGTTCAGACTGGCGACAAGAAATCGTTAATCTAAGTTTTCTTGCTGGTTCTAATAATGTTAAACTTAAATTTCAAGCTGTAAATGATTATGGCAACAATCTCTATATAGATGATATTCAAATAATCCCTGACGGATACATGAAACCCACAGTATTTACATATAGTGCTACTGTTCTCAATGCCGATACTGTTATAATTTATGGACGAGTAAATGCCAATGGGCTACCAACAAGTGTTCAGTTTAATTACGGAACAAGTTTATCTTATTCCAACACTATAACTTCTGTGCCAAACAATGCTAGTGGAGACACAAACACCAATGTATATCAATATCTTATAGGATTACCAACAAGTTCTACATTTAATTATCAGGTTTCAGCTACAAATAGTTTAGGTACATCATATGGCAATAATGTAATTTTTTCAACACCATGTGCTATTCAAAACTTGCCCATTATTGAAAATTTTAACAACTTAATCAGACCAAATTGTTGGACATCTCAAAATAGCAGTGGTTTGTCTGATAAATGGTCAATTAGTTCAACTTCAAATGCAGGAGGAACCTCAAATGAACTAAAATTGACATATCAGTTATTAAACGGCACAACTAGATTTGTATCCCCAGCCTTTAATACAATTGGGAAAAGTTTACTTAAGCTCACATTTAAACACTATTTTGATGACTTTACCATAGGTACTAACTTTAAAATACAATCATCAACTGACGCAATAAACTGGACGAATGAAAATTATAGTTTCTCATCTGGAAGTGGCAATATTGGACCAACAGAAACATCAGTTTCTATTTATTATAATTTGAATTCACCTACAACCTATCTGGCATTTGTTGCAAGCGATAGCCTAGGTAAATTTGACTACTGGTATATTGATAACATAGTGATTGAGGATTATTTACCTAATCCAAATTTTTATGCAAATAAACTAAATACATGTTTTGGCGATTCAATAACATTTACAAATACTTCATCAGGTAGCTCAATAACTTCGTATTTATGGAATTTTGGTAATGGAGCTATCCCTCAAACAGCAACTGGTATTGGTCCTCATACAGTTAAATATTCAAATTCTGGGTCAAAATCAATAAGTTTAACTCTTAACGGGCAATATGTAAATACAAAAACCAACTATGTTAATATACAAAGTTTGGCGATAGGTGGACAAATAAATGGAGTTGGAAATATATGCGTAGGACAGTCAACAGGAAATATGACATTAAACAATTATAATGGAAATATATTAAAATGGCAAAAAAGATATAACAATGGTGTCTGGATTGATATAACAAATACAAATGCATCATATTCTGAAGTTCTTTCAGATTTTGGATTTTATGAATATAGAGCAGAAGTATCAGCACCAACATGCAATAGCATTTTTTCAGATATTTATTCTATTGAAGCGTACAGATTACCAATTGCTGGTAATATTACATCTGATAAATACACAATTTGCAATGGAGATATCGTAAATTTATCAATTGATAGCTATTTAGGTAACATTCAATGGCAGGAATCTGCAAACGGTACATCAGGATGGACTGATATAACAAGCGGAAATGGATATAATTCAGCAAATTACACTTCCAATACTATTAGTTCAAATAAATATTTCAGAGCAGTCGTAGTAAATGGAAATTGCAGTCCTATTTATTCAAATGTAATAAATATTTTAATTAATGGTAATCCGATAGCAGGCACTGCAAGTACAACAATAAATTCTATTTGTTACTCAGGAAATACATCTTTAAATCTCAATGGTTCAAGTGGATCCGTTCAATGGGAATTTAGTTCAGACAGTATTAACTGGAATCAGCTAAATGGTGCAAATAGCTCAGTTTATAATGTAATTTCATTAACTCAAACTACTTATTACAGAGCAAAAATATCTATTAATAACTGCTATGTTTATTCAAACATAGTAAAAATAAATGTATCACCTATACCAATTGCGGGTTCTATTAGTGTGCAAGGTTCACCTATGTGTGGAGGGAATTCTGCAGTACTAACTCTAAATAATTCTGTTGGAAATGTACAATGGCTTCAATCGCCCAACGGAAGCGGTAACTGGACAGAGGTTGCAACTGGCAGTGGTTTTAATTCAACAACATTAACAACATCAAACTTATATTCAACAACATATTATAGAGCAAAAGTGAGTAGCGGAAATTGCGGAATAGTTTATTCTCAAATTTCTAATATAAATGTTTATCCCCAAGTTGTTGGCGGAACTGCAACTGTAAATAGTAATGTTTGTAGTGGAAGTTCTACAATAATATATTTAATTGGAAGTTCTGGAAATATTATCTGGCAACAAACTACAGATACTAATTCAACATGGCAGAATGTAACAGGTGGAAGTGGAAATAATACAACATCTTACACAACGCCATTATTATATACGAATGTTTTTTATAGAGCTAAACTCAGTGGAACTTTATGTCCGGATGCATATTCAAACATAATATCAATTAATATAAATTCACCCTCAATTGCAGGGGAGATTAATTCTGCAAATCCTACTATTTGTGAAGGAAATTCCGCAAATTTGACTTTAACTTCATATAATGGCAGTATTCAATGGCAAGAATCTGTAAATGGAGTTGACAACTGGTCTGATTTAAATAGTGGAATCGGTTATAATTCTGAGATATTTACATCAACACAGTTAAGCAGTTCAGTTTATTACCGCGTAAAAGTTACAAATGGCAGCTGTGGTTCAATTTTTACAAATCCCTATTTAATTAATGTAGATATGACGCCACTTGCAGGAAGTATAAGTCCAATAATTCAGAGTTTATGTTATGGCAATAATATAAGTATTTCTTTATCAAATTCATTTGGGAACATCCAATGGCAGGAATCTTCAGATGGAAATACATGGTCTGATATTAGTGCAACAAATGGAAGCGGAATGAACTCGACTGTTTATAATAGTCCCCTTTTATTTAACAATTCATTTTATCGAGCAAAAGTATCAAACGGAATATGCCCTTCTGTAAATTCATTAGTATCATCAATTAATATTACTCCACTTCCAAATTCAGGAGTTGCTACAGTTGGCAATAATAATTTCTGTTCTGGAGGAATCAGTTCTATAAATCTTGCAAATTACTCAGGCAATATTCAATGGCAACAAAGCATTGACAGCATAACATGGAGTAATGTTACAAGTGGTAATGGTTCTACAACTGCCATTTATACAACAGCTGCCTTAAATCAATCTACATTTTTCAGAGCTCAACTAACATCAGGAAGTTGTGTTAATTATTCTAATGTAGTAAAAATAAATGTATTTCCATTAGCAGTAGCAGGTAGTGTAAGCGTAAATGGTACGCCAATGTGCAGTGGTAATTCGGCAACACTTTCTTTAAATAATTCAATTGGAAATGTTCAATGGCTTCAATCACCAAACGGAAGTGGCAACTGGACAAATGTTATTACTGGCAATGGCTTTAACTCAACAATGCTGCAAACATCAAATTTAAATACAACTACATTTTACAGAGCAAGATTAACAAGTGGCAATTGTCCTGTCGTATTTTCACCAATCAGCAATGTGTTTGTTTATACTCAACCAAATGGAGGAAATGCCTCAGCCTCAGCAACTCAAATATGTGTTTCTGGAACTACCACGCTCAACCTATCTTCATACACTGGTAGCATTATTTGGGAACAATCAAGCGATTCAACTAATTGGTCGAATGCAAGTGGCGGAAATGGAGCGAATTCAGCAAATTATACAACGCCAGTTATAACAGCCAATCGATTTTACAGAGCAAAATTAAGTAACGGTATATGTTTACCTGCTTATTCAAATATTGTTAGTATTAATGTCAACAGCTTAAGCATTGCCGGAAATATAGTAACTACTGAAGATACAATCTGTCAGAATTCTTCAACACAGCTGCAAACGACAGCTTATCAAGGATTAATTCAATGGCAATATTCAGATAATTCCATTTCATGGAACGATATTATTGATGCTAATTCTTCTGTTTATCAAACAGAATTATTAACAAATTCTGCTTATTATCGCACAAAACTCACTAACGGAAGCTGTGCTGCTGTTTATTCAAATCCGCAATATATTAAAGTAGATGAACAAACCAGTTCTGGCGTACTTCTTCTTGCAGAAGATACATTATGTTTTGGTTCAACTTTTAACTTAAATCTTTCTGCATATCAAGGTAATATAAGTTGGCAACAATCTTCAGATGAAATAAACTGGCAAATTATCAATAATCAAAATGCTGCAAATTACAGTAATACTGCAATTGAAAATAAATACTTCAGAACAATTGTAAGCAGTGGAGTTTGTCCGCAACTAACTTCAAACGAAGTTTATATAGTCGTTAAAGAAGAACTTAATGGAGGAATTGTAGAAGGAAACAAAACAATATGTTTTGGAAATACAACTCAAAATTTAGTTCTTAAAAATTATTCAGGTAATATCACCAAATGGCAAAAGAATTATAACAACGGCGATTGGGTTGACATCATCCATACTGACACTATGTATTCAGAAATCCCAGATTCAGCAGGTGTATGGATATACAGAGCCGTTCTTGATAATTATCCTTGTCAAACAGCTTATTCTGAAGCAGCTACCATTAATGTAGTTTCTATTTCAAATGCAAGTACAATCAGCGGAAGCAAAAACCTTTGTTACGGTAACTCAACTGATACATTGATTTCTGATGCCCAAAATCAATATATAGTTAAATGGCAAAAACGTTTTAATGATGATAATTGGATGGATATACCTAATAGTAGTCAACTTAACAAATATGAGGAAACTCCAACAACATCAGGAAAATGGGAATACAGAACAGTAATTTCTAATTCCGTTTGCGACACTATATTTTCGTTGCCAGCTATTGTAAATATTTATCCATTACCAATTATAAATGCAGGTAGCGATTTAGTAGTTTGTAAAGGTGATTCAATTATATTAAATGCAACTGGAGGAAATATTTATGTTTGGAACAATGGATTTGTTCAAGGTCAGAAAATAGCGACAGATTCCTCTGAAATTTTTATTGTAACTGCTAATGACTTTAACAATTGCAGTAATACTGACACGTTAAATGTGATGATGAAAACTAAAACAATAAACCTGAAATTATTTTTACAAGGTTTATATGCTGGTAATTCCGAAATGAATTCCGCAATGAATGAAAACGGACATCAATTTGGCACTAATATAGCAGATAGAATTATCATAGAAATAAGGGATAGCATAAGCCCGTTTGTAATTATTGACACTCTTGAAGCATTAGTTTCAACTAACGGAACTTATTCAAAAGAAATAGATTGTTCTCTAAATTCTGATTATTATATTGTTATCAATAGCCGCAATCATATTAGAACATGGAGTGCAATACCGATTTCTTTTGCTTCAGATACAGTTTCATTCGATTTTACAGATTTTGCAAACAAAGCATTTGGCGAAAATATGAAATTAACTTCAGACAGCAAATGGAGTATTTATGCGGGAGATATCAATCAAGATGGATTAATTGACGGATCTGATGTATCTGGAATAGAAACAAGTAACAATAACTTTGATTCAGGATATTTAATTACGGATATAAATGGAGATGGTCTTATTGATGGTTCTGACATGTCAATTGTTGAAACTAACAATAATGCATTTGTTGGTGAAGTTTCTCCTTAGTTATAATAATAAATAATCTCAATAGGACTCTGTGAATACAAAGGTTTTATCGCATAATACAGAATAGAAATATTTTATAGTATCATTAATGTTTCTAAATGGGAAATAATAATTTAAAGCTTGATACATAATAAGAATAGTTAGAGAAGCCTTGTAATATCAATAAAAAAAGCCTTGTGTCTCCACAAGGCTTTTTTAAGTATATATTGAGTTTGTTATGAAAAGCTTACTTTAGTTTGAAATCGAATTTCATAGAGTGTGTACTTCCGATTGCTGGATCATTGCTATCGATTTTGATTTTAGATAATCTTTGTTTTACATAATCTCCAAAAGTTACATCTAAATAATTCATTTGATTTACAACTAGTTTACCTTCTTCATTCACGGTAAATTGAACATAAACTGTACCTTCTTTTGCTGTTTCTACTGCCAATTCAGGATATGAAATTTGTTTTGAAATTTCTTTTTTCAAATTGCTTTTTACGGTTGTTTTTGTATCTTTTGCAAAAGATGATAATGTGCTAATCATTACGATTAAAACTGCTGCTGTGATAATTTTTATTGCTTTCATTTTATTATTTTTTTATTTGTTATTATTTTTATTAATTAATTGATGAAGCAAAATTACACTCATAATCAAGTGTAAACAACTTAATTATGCAAGCATATATAAATTCAATCTGAAAAGCAATTTTTTTAGGATAAAGACAGAAAAAGGGCAAATTGATGGAGAAAAAGAACTTTATCTTCACAAAGAAGATGTTTGTCGATAAAAAAACAGTGTTTAAAATGAGTTGTAGAAAAAAAAAGACAGTCTGATTTAATTCAAACTGCCTGCAAAGTCAAGTTTTTATTTTCTTTGATAAACTAAATATGAATAAGTCAAACCACTTTTATCATCATATATATTCTCTTGTTTTTCAATAGCATGCCATTCGTCAAAATTAATTTCTGGGTAAAAAGTATCTGCTTCAAAATCTTTGTGTACTAAGGTAAGATATAATTTATTGGCAAATGGCATAAATTGTTTATAAACCGATCCACCTCCAATAATAAAATTTTCATCAATCGCATCAAACTTATTTATTGCATCTTCAATACTATAAGCCATAACGCATCCGGCTATTTGCTCATTAGCAACATCAGTAATTACTATGCTTCTGCGATTAGGTAAAGGTCTTACTGGCAAACTTTCAAAAGTTCGCTTTCCCATCACAATTGTATGGCCTGTAGTAAGTTCCTTAAATCTTTTCAAATCACCCGAAAGATGCCATAATAAATCATTGTCTTTACCAATAGCATAATTTTGTGCTATAGCAACTATTATTGAAATTTGTTTTTCCATTTATTCAACTTTATTTAACTGATTATATGAGAAATATACATTAAATAAAATTGATAAGATAATTTTTATAATCTTATAGCATTTTTTTTATTGTAAATATTTCAGTCTGTAAAATTATAAAAAAAACGAAAACAGATTGTAAAATTGATTAATAAGAAAACAAAATGCATTATTAATAACTGAACAAATAATTTTTATAGCGGCTAAAAATCCATACAAACACGTTATTTATAAAGACTTAGACACATTATATATAACATAAAAAGACTTCAGACATAAAAATAATCAGAAGTTTTTTATATAATAATTATCATCAAATGATTACTACATTGTAAATTTATAAACTACTATAAGTAAAGCAAATATAGCTATTACAACTACTAATGCAATTTTGGTTGGACGATCCATTGTTTCTTTTGAACTTTCTTTCATTTTATTGATTTTTAATATACTACACAAATAAAATAATTTGATTATTGTGCATTATTAATTTCTACAAAGTTGATTTAAAAGAATTAAATCAAAATTAAAGCCACATTAAAATCACATTAAAATTTCAAAAAAGAATGCAACAAAATAATTAATAGTTAGGTAAAAATATAGAAATTACAGTCCCTTCATTAATTACAGAGCTTATTTCCATCTTTCCATTGTGAAGTTCAATTATTTTTTTCACCAATGATAATCCAATACCATGACCTAAAATATCAAATGAATTTGTGGCACGATAAAATGGTTCAAATATTTTATCAATTTCTTCAGATGGGATACCAATACCTAAATCTATAAACTTAATATAAAGATATTTATCATTAAAACCTAAATTAATTTCAACTTTTTTGTTTTTTGAGAATTTACATGCATTATCAATGATATTTTTAAAAGCAATTTTCAATAAGTTTTCATTTGCATTTAATCGTAATTTTTGCTCATCCTCAGGAAAATTTTCAAAATCAACAATTATTAAATAATCCTGATTGCTTTTCATTAACTCATTTTGTACAACATATAAAACTTCATCAATCCTGATTATATTTAATTCAAAAGCATGTATATCAATATTAGAATGAGCTAATTCTAATAATCCATTCGACAATGAATTAAGTGTTTTAATATCTTCATGTAAGGATTTTAAAAGTATTTCATATTCTTCAACTTCTCTTTTTTTCATTAATGTAACCTCCAATTGACCAGTTATAGAGGTAAGTGGGGTTCTTAATTCATGAGAAATATTTGAAACAAATTGACGTTGACTATTAAAGGCTAATTCAAGTCGTGAAAGCATTTTATTAAATGTAATTGCCAAACGTGCAATTTCATCTTTCCCATTTCCTTCGTTAACTCTAGCATCCAGATGCGAAGCTCTAATATTATTTACTTGCTTTATAACCATTAAAATTGGTTTCATTGCCCTTTCTGAATAAAATAAACCAGCAAAAAAAGTAAGTAAAAATGTAAATAACAAACCTAAAATTAAAATTATCTTCAGGTTTCTTAGTTCTTTTAATCCATATTTATCATAAGCCGAAGCTATTACAACAAAATCTTTATTGCCCCATTCAAAAATTACACCAATACACTCATATTTATCGTTTGAAAAATAAACTCTTTTTTGTTTTTTTACCTTATCAATTAAGTCAATTCCATATTTTATATTTATTTCATCTGTATTCTTGTAAATTGGAGTGTTTGATTCATCATAAATAATAATATATTCATTTTCAAGTATATTAACTGTATTCCTATCAATTATTTTCAACAATACACTATCAACTTCTTTAACTTCAATTAATAATTTTGCAGTGGTTATTGCCTTCTCCTGCAATCGGTTACTAAAATCATTCTTGCGAAAATTAGAAGAAAAATAATATATTGAAAAAGAAAATAAGACAAGAATTGAAAGTACAATTGCTGTAAATTGTATTGATAGTTTTAACCTTATATTCATATCAATCTCCTTCCCTTAAAACATAGCCCATCCCGATTACAGTATGTAACAACTTGACATTATAGTTTTTGTCAATTTTCTTTCTAATAAAATTTATATAAACATCTATTACATTTGTTCCTGTATCAAAATTAATGTCCCAAATTTTTTCAGCTATATCAACTCTCGAAATTACTTTGTTTTGATTTCTTAAAAGATACTCAAGTAAAGCAAATTCTTTTGCTGTTAAGGTTATAACATCTTCTCCCCTTTTAACAATCTTGCTATCCGTATTCATTTCCAAATCAGCTATTTTTAGGATCGAATTAAAAAAATATCCGACATCATTTCGCTTCAACAATGCTTTAATTCGGGCAATTAATTCTCTGAATTCAAATGGCTTAACCAAATAATCATCAGCACCAGAATCAAAACCCATAATTTTATTATCAGTCCCACTTAAAGCTGTAAGCATAATTATTGGTATCCTATTGTCAAATTTTCTGATTTCTTTACATAAATCAAATCCATTCATTACAGGCAAGTTTATATCAAGTATAATTATTTGGTAAATAGCTTGTTGATACATCCTTAATCCCATCATACCATCATAAGCAATATCAACTTCATATCCATTTTCCTCCAAACCCTTTTTAAGAAACCCTGCTACTTTTAGTTCATCCTCAACTATCAGCACCTTAATACTTTCCATATTTATAATTATTTGCTATAAAATTACAATAATTATGATTACAAAATTGAATTAAATTCCATATTTGATTAAGTAATATAACAGATAAATCAAAAATCCATAAATACTAAATACAACTATTTTTAAGAGAGGAAAGTCTTTTGTTTTATTTTGTTCTTCTTCTTTCATTATTTTAATTTTTTTCTTAGTCCATATATTTTTGAATTCCATGGAGAATATTCATAGTTTTTCTTTTTAATTGTTATTATATGTGCCTCTTCATCATGATTTTGGCTTTGCATATAATAAATTGCCATTGCAATTGCGGCACATTCTTCACCCATTATTTTATCTTTTGACTTTGAAGCAGATAATTCATTTTGTTTTAATTGATTGTTTATAGTTAATTTATGAAAAATTAAACCAATAATCCTAAATATTAAATACAATGAAATTAGGACAATAAAAACTATAGTTACAGAAATAATTGTAAGGCCAATACCATATGGGTCAACTAAAATCAAGTCATCGGCACTTCTCTTAATTGTTTGAATTATAACAAATAAATTCATTTTTTCAACAAAATAACTAATCAAAAATTAATTTGCTATTAAAATCAAATTAAAATCTGATTAAAATACTAATTCAAAAAAAATCAATACTTTCGATGAGTTTACTTTTTTATTGTATATTTGTAAAATTCTAATAATCAAAACAACTAAATCATATATTACAATATATCAATTCAATATTTACAAAAAAATGGAAACAGAAAAAAATGTAATTGAAAAGCTAATTGAATTTGCAGAAAGTACTAAAAGAAAAATTACTTATAAAGAAATTCCTTATCCAGGAAATGCTTTGTATGGCGTAACTCATCACGAAAGAAATGTTTACATCCCAAACAACGATAATGCATCAAGCTTTTTAGTTGCCTATTACAATCCCAAAAGCCTGAATGATAATGATTTATTTTTTGGTGTTTTTTTTCCTATTAATGCTTATAATGATGAAAATTTGATAATTAGACCAAAAAATATAATTGATAAAGCAAATATCTTTGGAAATAAAAATGCAATTAAAACAGGTACAGCAAGTTTCGATAAAAGCACAATCATTATCGGTAATACTCAAAATTTTGCTATAAAACTGAATAACATCAAATTACAAACATTTATTCAGGAAACATTGCAACTTAATGAAGGATTAATTATTGGGTTGAATAATTTTAAATTAGATTTTGTTCCAGCTTTTAATAATTCCTCAGTTTTTGGCATATATACCCGACTAAAATGGATTATTGAGCCAGATTTTATCGAAGAACTATTTTCCAAAATTGAGAAAATGAGAGTTTTAATTACAGAAAGTGAGTATTAATTTTCTATAAAATAAAGGCCGCCTGAATTGAGGCAGCCTTTTTAAATACTTAAATTATTAATTAAAAAGTTATAGTGTTTACTTTTGAAGTAGTTGATAAAACTACGGTTTTCTTTAACGTTCCGGCAGTATATGCACCTCCGGTATGCAATCCGTTACTTATACTACCACCTGAATATGAACCACCTGTATAGATATTATAAGTAGCACCTTGTACAAGTGCTGATGATGAAAACAAGAAATAATAACCTCCGTTTTTAGGCTTAAATGTAACAACATCAACTGCTGAAGCATTTTCGATATGCAATAAAGAAGAAGAAGAAATAACAGTACTGGATTTGATAAACATATTTGGCAAGGCAGAAGTTGCACTCATAGCTTTAGTCATACTAGAATTAGATCCGGCTCCAATAAAATAGCCTCCATTCATATTAAAACTCCCATTAAAATCACATGCTTCTTCCATACCACTCATCGGTCCATTTGCAATGGTTATTCCTCCGGTAATTGTTATATTTCCATTAGCATCTATCGCATCAGCTCCGCTAACTACCACTGTTCCACCTGTTACACTAAACAGACTTCCATCATTAGATTCAGTTCCTCCGCTTACTAATCCGGCAGTTGCATTTATTCCATCATTGGTTGCTGCAACGGTCAAATTACCACCATTAACAATAATATTATAACCTTCAACACCTTCGTATGAATTAGTAATTGTTACATTACCACCATTTTGGGTATATATCTTTTCAGCATGTATTCCATCATCTGTAGAAGTTAAGTTTATAGTTCCATTATTTATGGTAACATTGCTATCGCTTACAATTGTTTTTGGATGACAATAATTTGTACCTGAAACTACGAATTTTGCACCCGAAGTAGTTAAATTAATTACTGGAGAATTATTTGCATCTCCAATTATAATAGATCCATTTGCTGAAAAACCTTTACCTCCAGCTGCAGCTGTTGCTGTAGTTGATGTAAAATTACCTGCAAATATATTAATTCGACCATCAGCACCCATACAAGTTGAATTGTAAGAATCTAAAACTCCTAGTGAATTGGTATATTTGGTTCCTGTACCAGTACAGCTAACGATAAGATTTCCGCCTGTCATTGTAATATTTGCATCTGCAACAATACCTTTAGATGCAGCTCCACTTCCGGTAGTATTTATTGTTGAACCTTCAATAAATATATTTTTACTGCTCTTAATTGCAGCTGTATATGAAGGAATACTTCCTGAACCCAAGGTTTCCAATACTACTCCGCCTGTAGTGTTTATTGTAATAATTCCGGCTTTCAGATACATATCGCTGCTTGACTTTAACCCTTTTGTTTGATTTCCGGCTATGATAATTCCAATTGTACCCCCATTTATATTCAATATGCTGTCGCAATCTATGCCATCTCCTCCGGGGTTTGTAGTATTAATTGTAAAATTGCCATTATTTATAGTAAGAATTCCATTGCATTTGATAGCTTTAGGACTTTCATAAGTAGCTGCTGCACTTCCGCTTGTTCCGGAAATCAGAATTCTTTGACCTGTGGTAGTTACTTTGACATTTAATAAATTTCCAATCTCTCCAAAAACAATATTTCCATCAGAATCAAAACCTTTGCCACCAGTGCCAGAAGTATTAGTTGTTATATTTCCGCCTAAAATATTCATATCACCATCTGAACTGAAACAACTGGAAGAATAAGCATCTGCAAGACCAGAAACATTGGTATATATGCCTCCTGCTCCCGTTGAAATTATCTTAATTGAATCGTTCATTACTGTAATGTTTTTATTAGAAGAAATTCCTTTTCCTCCTAAACCCGAACTATTTATTGTAATATTGGAACCATTTATCAGGATATTGCTATCGCACTTTATGGCTGTACAATAAGACGGTATAAAGCCTGAACCTGATGCTGTAAGAACTGCATTTCCGGTAGTAGTAATATTTATTCTTCCTCCCATTAATACCATATCTTTTCCCGATTTTATACCTTTTGATTGATTTCCATTACTTGTAATTGTAATATTACCACCTGTAATAGTTAAAATACTATCGCAGGTAATTCCTTTTGCATCAGTTGCAGTGTCGGTTATGCTAATATTTCCACCCGAAATTGAAATATAAGAAACGTCTCCATCAATTCCATCACCACTTGATGCTATATTCAGATTTCCTCCATTAATAATTACGCCTTCTTTTACATGAATTCCATCTTTCTTTGCACTTGATATTGTTATATTTCCGGTATTTACTTCCAAATAATCATCACTGCATAATGCATGTTTATCTGTACCTGTTCCGTGAATTAACAAATTTCCATTTCCGCTGAAAACCAGCTGTCCTTCACTAAAAAAAGCAGCTTTCTGATCTTCTGTTATGGGATATGCATCTGCATAATTCAATCCATCTGCCAGATAATTATTAGTGCCATCTACCAAAACTACACTTGCTTTTTTAGAAGATTGAATATTGATAGCTGGTCCGGTTAAATTTGTCAGATTCAGATTATTCAAAAGCAAATTAAATCGTTTTTCGCTATATATTTTTAAAGAACCATTTGCAGAATTTCCCGAAATACTATAATTAATATCTTGAGCTACTGTAGCTGATGTAGAAACCACTACCTGCGAACCAACTATTATTACCGATACACCGGCACTTGCAAAAGGATTTATTACACTTGCCGAAGTTCCGTTATATGTAATAAATACCGTATTTGCACTAAATGTAATACTATCAATTGTAGAAATAAGATGTTGTTCGAGGTTTGCACCCATTCTGAAAAAAATATTAGTACTATCCTCACTAAAATAAATACTATCTATCGAAGATACAAGCAATTCAACAGGGCTTACATTCTGTTTGTGAATAAACATTTTTTCTTGAGAAAACACGCTAATACCAATCAGTAAGCCGAAAATTATTAAAATTATTCGTTTCATATTTTACTTATCTTTAAAATTTGATTATTAACTCTTACTAAATAAATACCAACTGTAAGATTACTTAAATCAACTGTGTTTTCAAAATCAGTAATTTGAGTTTGTAAAACCAAGGCACCATCCATCCTGTAAATAAATAAATTTGAACTACCTTCAGGCAAATTTTTAAAGTTCAATTCATTAGCTACCGGATTAGGATAAACCGAAATCTGATTATTATTTTGTTCAAGATCAACAACATCTATTCCTGTGAAAGCAGAAATAAAACTAATTTTTTTTATTGATGAGACACTAAACATTTCGGAAGTTCCGCTAATATATGTAAACACCAACTTATTATTTTCAAAGGTCAATTTTTGAATACTGCCGATTTGCTTAATATTTTCAATTCCGTTTTTTAAGTCAACATAAAGATTTTGAGCTTTTAAAGAAAACAAATAGTTACCCGAATAAAGCAATAACAATAGCAGAATAATTTTTTTACTCATTATTTTTTATTTAAAATTTAATGCAAATTTAATATTGAAATTCGATTTTACAGATAAAAATAGATAAATATCTGTTTTTTGCCCTTAAAAAAACATTTTTTAAGGTTAATCGATTTCAAAAAAACATTCAACCACAAAAAAACTGAATTCAAGTATAAAAAAATCATATTCAGCAACTAAAATTTTAGTGCCTCATCTTACTAATATAATTTTGCATCATAAAATTTGAAAATGAATTTGTAACTTTTTATAAACTAACAACGTCATAGATTCAAATTTCAAATAAACAAAATACAAACATTAAAAATATTTTTATCATGAAAATTAAAATTTTAGCATTAGTAGTTATCCTTTTAGCAGGAAGTTTGGTAACAAAAGCCGGAAATGATGAATTAAGTTTCAAACAAACCGTAATCACAAAAATTCAATATCCCGAATTTGCAAAAGAGCAAAAGTTGGAGGCAGATGTTTGGGTTAGCTTTACAGTTACCGAAAACGGAGAAATTACCGTAAATCAAACAAACTCAATTGAACCTGATTTGATGGATTATGTAAAAGCTGAATTAAAGAAAATAAAAGTAAATTCTGACAATGAAGTAATAGGAAAAACATTTGTTTATCGTTTTACTTTCAAATACCAGGAGTAAAAAGCTGTTTTAATAATCGTTTAGTTAAGTTTATAAAAGGCTGTTTCTTAATTGAAGCGGCCTTTTTTTATGCCACTCTATCCAATCCACAGCATATCAATGTATTCTTATTAAATATAGTTTCC
>CAZWRD010000043.1:0-20918 GCA_964636105.1 uncultured Bacteroides sp. | reverse complement strand
GTATTTTGATTTATTATGGAAATGCTAATTTAAATAGTTCAATTACAAATATATATGATGATTTTAAAAGTAATTATACTAAAAATGAAACTTTAAGTATTAATGAACTATCTCATATTTACTTAAACAAGATACTATCAGAATTGCTAAAGAGAGAGGTTACAGAAAATGATTTTGTAAAGAATCAATATAAAAAGCCATATTTACAAAACTCTGATATATTTTTTAATATCAGTCATTCGCAAAATGCATTTGTAATTGCAATTTCAAATTTTGAAATTGGAATTGATATAGAAGAAAACGCTATTGAATTAAATATTGAGGATTGCATGAATTATGCATTTTCAGAAGAGGAAATAAATTATTGTAAGCGTGAGGTTTTAGAAAGTTTTTTTTCAATATGGACTTTAAAAGAAGCTTTTTTGAAAGCGTTAGGTATTGGTTTAACAGACAAATTAAAAGAAATAAACACTTTAGATGTAAGCATTTATAAGGCTTTTAATTTCAAAAATATCACATTTTTATCTCCGAAAAATGAAATATGTAGTATGGTTTACAGCGAAAATATAAACCAAATATATTTCGGCATATTGCAATAAAAAAGCCCTAATAAAGGGCTTTAATTTATTATGCAACTTTTAATTTTGCCAGATTTGTTTTTTCCATTTTTTCTTTGGCATAATCCAAAGAAATTGAAAACGTTTTAACATTTTTAACGGAAGGCAAGTCAAACATGGCATCAGTCATAATTGTTTCAATAATAGACCTTAAACCTCTAGCACCCAACTTAAATTCTATTGCTTTTTCAACAATAAAATCTAAAACTTCATCTTCGAAACTCAAATCAATATGATCGAGTTTGAAAAGTTTAGTATATTGTTTAACCAATGCATTTTTGGGTTCAGTAAGAATTCGCTTTAAAGCTTCTTTATCCAATGGATTCAGATTTGATAACACCGGAAATCTGCCAACGATTTCAGGAATCATTCCATAACTACGAATATCTTGAGGAGCAATGTATTGAAGTAAATTTGCTTTGTCAATATTATCAGTCTCTTTTGCAGCAGAATAACCAATCATATTGGCTTTCATACGAGAACCTATTTTGCGTTCGATGCCATCAAAAGCACCGCCAGCAATAAACAAAATATTTTGAGTATTCACCAAGATCATTTTCTGTTCGGGATGTTTTCTTCCACCTTGTGGAGGAACGTTTACTGAAGTTCCTTCTAAAAGCTTCAACAAAGCCTGTTGTACACCTTCTCCTGATACATCTCTTGTAATGGATGGATTATCACTTTTGCGGGCAATTTTGTCAATTTCATCAATGAAAATAATGCCTCTTTCTGCAGCTTCTACATTATAATCTGCAGCTTGCAATAATCTTGACAAAATACTTTCAACATCTTCGCCTACATAACCAGCTTCAGTTAAAACAGTTGCATCAGCTATACAAAATGGGACATTTAACATTTTAGCTATTGTTCTAGCTAATAGTGTTTTGCCTGTTCCAGTTTCTCCAACTATAATAATGTTAGATTTTTCTATTTCAACTTCATCATTTTCATTTGCAGCTACTTGATTAATACGTTTATAATGATTATAAACTGCTACTGACAATACTTTTTTAGCATCATCTTGTCCGATAACATATTGATCGAGATGAGCTTTAATTTCGTATGGTTTTAAAATTTTAGTTTTAGAAAAAGAATCTGCCTTTTTCTGAGGCATTTCTTCGTCAAGAATTGCTTTAGCTTGTAGAACACAATAATCACAAATATGTGCATTTAAACCTGCAATCAACATATTGGTTTTGGCTTTATCTCTGCCACAAAAAGAACATAATTCCTTTTCTTTTGCCATTTTTTTTTATTTATAACAAGACCTAACAGTTTTCTTTAACTGTTAGGTCTTGTAAATTAATTAAGTAATTTATTATTTATTACGAATTAAAATTTCATCAATCATTCCGTAATTTTTAGCTTCTTCAGCTGTCATCCAATAATCGCGGTCAGCATCTTGCCAAATTTTATCATAAGTTTGTTTTGAATGTTTGGCAATAATGTCGTACAATTCTTTTTTTAACTTTTGAATTTCTCTTGCAGTAATTTCAATATCAGAAGCTTGTCCTTCGGCTCCACCCATTGGTTGGTGAATTAAAACTCGAGAATGAGTTAATGCAGTTCTTTTTCCTTCGGCACCTGCACATAGTAATACAGCTCCCATTGAAGCAGCCATTCCAGTACAAATTGTAGCAACATCAGGTGCGATATACTGCATGGTATCGTAAATACCCAAACCAGCATATACCGAGCCTCCCGGTGTATTCAAATAAATTTGTATATCTTTTGATGAATCAACAGATTCTAAAAACAAAAGCTGAGCCTGTATAATATTGGCAACTGTATCATCAATGGGAACTCCAAGAAAAATTATTCTATCCATCATTAATCTTGAGAAAACATCCATTGACGCAACATTTAATTGTCGCTCTTCAATAATAGTAGGTGATATATAACCATTTACAGTTGATTGATATTTGTCAAAAGTAAGGCTATTTATTCCTTTATGTTTTATTGCATATTTTTTAAATTCGTTGTGCATACTGCAATTTTTTAGTGGTGATGATTATGACCTACAAGTTTTACAAAATCCTCAAAATTGATTTCTTTAGAAGTTGTATTTATATTTTGTTTAAACACTTCAATTAACTGTTTGTCGAACATTTCATCATAAATTCTTTTCACTTCTTTTTCATTCTTCATAATGGTATCAACAACACTGTCTAAACGTTTTTCTTGTTCTTCATTTTCGGCTTTTGGAAAATATTGACCCAAATAAACATCTTTGATATATTGTCTTACATCAGATTCTGCAACAGCAATACCATTATTCTTAATCAGATTCATTTCTATCAATTGCCATTTCAATGATTTTTCATAAGAATCATAATCTTTGTCAATTTGCTCAGCAGTAATTTTACCTTGATTCATATCTAACAACCATTTTTTTAGAAATTCAACAGGGAATTCAACTATGGTTTCTTCAATTAATTTGCCAATAACATCGCCCATAAGCTTTTGATCACTTTCTCTTACATAGTAATTTTCAGCTTCTTCTTTAACTTTATTTCGCAAATCAGCTTCAGTTTTTATATCTTGACCTGGATATACTTTTTCAAATAATTCCTCATTTAAATCAGCTTCATGTAAATGACTGATTTCTGTTGCCTTAATTCTATAAGTTGAACTTAAGCCTTCTGCTTCATGTTGCAAATTTAAAACATGCGATGCATCATGTTCAGAGCCTAATGCTTTTGCAAAATTAATATCAAAATAATCTTCTTTTTTCAAGCCGATTATACTTGCTTTAATATCGTTATCAACTATTTTTTCAATTGAAAAGTTTACAACTGATTTTACACCACCTTCTTTAACATTACCTGTTTCATCTAATTCTTCAGCATCTGCATGAATAATGTCATTTTCATCAGCAACATCATGCGAATGAGCATGTCCATGTCGTTTTTGAATGTCTTTTATGAAGATATCAATCGTTTTATCATCAGCTATAATTTTGTGATAATCAACATTTATAGCACTTAAATCTACATTAATTTCAGGTTGAGTAGCAATATCAAAAGAAAAAACAAAGTCATTTTGATTTTCCCAATCTTCAATCAGATTTTTTTCTTCGTTAAAAACAGGTTGTCCTAATAAATTTAAATTATTTTCTTTAATATATTTATCTAATTCTTCTGAAATAGTTTTGTTGATTTCATCAATTTTAACGGCTTTTCCGTACATTTTCTGAACCATTCCAAAAGGAACTTTACCTACTCTAAAACCAGGAACATTGGCTTTTTGTTGATAATCTTTAAGTTGTTTGTTGATTTTATTCTGATAATCATTTTGAGAAATCTCAATTTTAATTTCAGCTGTCAGATTACCTGTGCTTTCTTTAGTAATATTCATTTGTTTATTTGTTTATTTTAATTATTGAACGGTTGAAACACCCATTTTCTCGTCTTCCTTATTCAGATTTTGAGAAATACTTGCTAACAGGTATTTCAAAAGAAATATTATTAAATATCTTTTTACACCAAAATATTTCAAAAAATTGATACATTAATTTATTGATAATTAAGTAAATTAGATTTTAAATATTAAGGCTGCAAAATTAAATAAAAATATTGAATTTTGCATATAAAAACGACAAATCAAGTTAAAATTTATTGGAATCCCAATTGATAAGTATATTGCCCATATTTTAAGCTATCATTGGTTCTGCTTCCTAAATCAAGAATACAAGGATTATCAATAGAGTTGTCGTATCTTGCTGAAAATATACCTATTCCGTTTGCAATATTGGTGTATTCTGGTCGAACCTGAACAATGCTCCCTGATGGTGAATTAATGTCAAGATAAGTGCTGAATTCATCGGCAGCTACTGAAACTTTTAATTCGATTTTGCCAACATTTCTTATCGTTCCTGGAATTATTGGAATATTTGATTCTATTGTTTTAAAAAAATAAGTACTAGGAAATTCAACTCTCATTAATTCGCCTCCATTAGCATCTTTTGATTTTGTAACAGGGAAAACCATATCCAAATACTTTGGACTTCCATTTTCAAAATAGTTAAAACGCAAATTAAACTGATATGCTTTGCCATATTTGGTTGATTTCCATTCAATAACTCTTTTTCCTGAAGTTGGCAAATTAAAATAGCCACCATTATAAAAAGTAGTTATACTAAATGGACTTATTAATTGAGTAGAGGAGGTTATTAATTTCCCTGTTTTCTTATTTCTAATTGTTAGCTTATATTCATTTCCAACAATTAGCTGTTTGTAAGTTACACATTTATAAAGAATTTGTTTTGGTGAATAAAAAATTCCAGATTCTTTATTGTAAATTGAAGTAGTGTCGAATATAAAAGTTTTATTTGTACCAATTTCTTGTACTTTTACTTCAAGATTATTTCCATAGCTGCTAGAATCTTCATATTGAGCCATAACATAAGCATTCTGATCGCCCAAAAAGGCTTTGTTGATTTTAATATATGAAATGCTATCATTTTGATTCAATAGTCCGTAAACTACTGTAATGTCTTGATATTCTGCATTCGGATCAAAATCGGTTTCGCAAGATGAAATTAAGTAAATAATTGTTATTAAAAGTGTTAGATTAAAAAGCTTAGACATTTTCATAGGATAAAATTGATTTACAAAATTACAAAATTGTAATTTACAAAAAAATATATATTGATTTTTAACATTTTATGAACATAAGTTTTAGCCACCACTAACTAAATGGAGAATTACAACATTATCACCTTCTTTTACTATTGTAGTTTCGTATTCATCTTTTTTGATAACTTTATCATTTATTTTGATTACTAACATCTTAAAAATGAAATTCTTACTTACAAGTATTTCTGAAATACTCATTTCACTTTTCTCAAAACTCTCTGGATTATTATTTAATATAATATTCATTTTTTTTAAAAATTTTAAACAACAAAAATACTAAAAATTGATATGAATTTTTATATCTTATTCAAAATCAATTTATAACTATTTCAAATTCATTAATATCTCCATTACTTGGTTAGCCTGCATATTTGCAACAATTCCTACTCTTGGAGCTAATGGAGGGGATAATTCTGAAATTTCAGATTTAAAATCACCACAAACATAGAGTTTATCATAATTAATCGTTTTTATTGAATTATTATCACCCCAACCAGCCATTCCTGATCCGGATACAATATATTTTTCGGGCATTTCAGATAATACGGTTTCAATAATCATTTTTTTCATTACAGACAAATCGAATGCTTCAACAATTACATCACAATTTTTGAAAATATCTGGAATATTAAATTGATTGAGTTTTATAAAGTGCTTTTCCACAACTACATCTAAGTTAACTTTGTTGATATTGGAATTTAGAGCATCAACTTTAGGCATATCTAACTGATCAATAAAAAAATATTGCCGATTTAAATTAGATATGGAAACGATATCAAAATCAGCAATTATTAATTTTCCAACACCAACACGAGCTAAAGCTATAGCACAATTAGAACCTAATCCACCACAGCCTGCAATTCCAACTATTTTGTTTTTTAAATGAGTTCTCATATTTAAAAATAAATGTTTGCAAATATAAAAAAAGTCTCCTAACAAGAGGAGACTTTAAATACTTAATGTGTGTATAGTAAAAACTTATTTTGTTTCAGTTGGTTCAATTGAAAACAATTCAACTTCAAAAATTAAAGTAGAACCCGCAGGGATTTTACCCATTTCTCTATCTCCATAAGCCAGATTTGCAGGAATATAGAATATGTATTTAGAACCAGGTGTCATTAACTGAACACCTTCAGTCCAACCAGGTATTACCTGATTTAATCCAAAAGAAATTGGTTCACCTCTTTCAACTGATGAATCGAAAACAGTTCCGTCAGTTAAAGTACCATGATAATGAACTTTAACTTTATCTGTAGCTTTAGGATGTGGTCCGCTACCTTCTTTTACAACTTTATATTGCAATCCACTTGGCAATTCTTTAACGCCTTGAACATTTTTGTTTAATGTAAGAAATTGATTACCAGCTTTTTTTGCAACTTCAGATTTTTTTGATTGTTCTGATTGTTGTTTTTTCATTCTTTCTTGTTGCCATTTGTTTAACAATTCATCTTTCTTTTGTTTGCTAATAATCAACGTATCTGTATTCGCTTTTGCATCTTCAATTCCTTTTGCCAATAATTCAGGTGTAAATTCAATTCCACCATTCATCAGATTATGACCAATATCTGAACCAATTAAGTAACTTATACTATCAGCTGTAGTATTTAATTTAATTGATTTGTTTTTTTGAGCTATTACATTAATTGTTAGTAATATACTTAATGTAAAAAAAGTGATTATTAATTTTTTCATTATTAATATTTTATTATTAAATTATTCGACAAATATATAAGAATTTATGATACAGTAGGATGAAGTGATTTTAGATTTAACATAATTTAATAAATTTCAAAATCATTAGGAATTCATTTTTTTAATCGAAGCCAATGATCAACAATTACCAAAGCAGCCATGGCTTCAACAATAGGAACAGCACGTGGCACAATGCAAACATCATGCCTCCCCTTAGCTTCAAGTGTTATTATATTCCCATTTTTATCTATACTTTGTTGTTTTTGCATTATTGTAGAAACGGGTTTAAATGCAAGTTTAAAATAAATATCTTCCCCATTTGAAATTCCACCTTGTATGCCGCCTGAAAAATTTGTTTTTGTCGAAAAATCGGCATTAAACAAATCATTATGCTGACTACCATACATTTTAGCAGTTTCAAACCCACTTCCATATTCAAAACCTTTGACGGCATTAATGCTTAGCATTGCTTTTGCCAAATCTGCCTGAAGTTTATCAAAAACAGGTTCACCTAATCCAACCGGACAATTTGTTATTTCACAATAAATGATTCCTCCTAAACTGTCTCCTTTTTCTGCAGTTTCATTTATTAAATTCATCATTTGAATTGCTGCGTTATTATCAGGACATCTAATTGGGTTTTTTTCAATAGCTTCTAAAGAAATATCGCTAAAATCGCTAGCAACTATGTTCCCGATTTGCGTTACATATGCTTTGAATGTAATATTTTCATTGCTTAAAATTTGTTTGGCAATAGCACCACCTACTACACGAGCTATGGTTTCTCTTGCAGAAGCTCTTCCTCCTCCTCTGAAATCGTAATTTCCATATTTTGAAAAATAGGTAAAATCAGCATGTGAAGGACGAAATGCATTTGCTAAGTGTTCATAGTCAGAAGATTGTTGATTTGTGTTTCTAACAAGAAAAGCAATTGGAGCACCAGTAGTTTTCCCATTAAAAATTCCTGATAAAAATTCTACTTTATCAACTTCGTTTCGCTTTGTTGTATAGTCAGATTGCCCGGGACGACGTCTTGACAACTCATTTTGAATGAATTCAAAGTCAATATCCAAATCAGATGGACAACCATCAATTATGCCTCCAATACCAACTCCATGCGATTCACCAAAAGTGGTAAGTTGAAATATTTTACCAAAAGTATTACCTGCCATAAACTTATTTTTTGCTAAAATCTAAAAACCCAAAAGTTAAACTTAAAACTTACACATTTTTTAGATAGATTAGCAAAGTTAATAAAAATTCCTAAGAAACCAATATTTTGAAAAACTCAATTATAAGTTTAAAGCCTCAAAATTTAGGATTTTTTAATTACAGATTGGAGAATATTTTATACTTTTGTTTGCTCAAATAATAATGTTTAATAATTAAATTTAAAATAATGAAAAATACAGCATTTACAAAGTTTCACATTGAAATGGGAGCTAAAATGGTGCCTTTTGCAGGTTACAATATGCCGGTACAATACGAAGGATTAGTAGCAGAACATCATACTGTTAGAAAAGCTTTAGGCGTATTTGATGTTTCACATATGGGCGAATTTTGGGTTAAAGGACCAAAAGCTTTCAACTTTGTTCAAAAAGTTACCTCAAATGATGTAGCAGCCTTATTTGATGGGAAAGTTCAATATTCTTGTTTCCCAAATGGTAAAGGTGGAATTGTGGATGATTTATTGGTTTATAGAATTAATGAAGAAACCTATTTGTTGGTTGTAAATGCTGCTAACATTGAAAAAGATTGGGCATGGTGTACAAAACAAGCTGAATTAATGGGTTTGGAAATTGGTAAAGAAATTTACAATGCATCTGATGAAATTGCACAGTTGGCTATTCAGGGTCCTTTGGCATTAAAAGCAATGCAGAAACTTACAAATACTTCTGTTGAAGATATGGAATATTACACATTTAAAAAACTAGATTTTGCTGGTGTAAAAGATGTAATATTTTCAACAACTGGTTATACCGGATCTGGTGGATGCGAAATTTATATGGCAAATGAAGATGCTGACAAGATTTGGAAAGCTGTTTTTGAAGCCGGTGAAGAATTTGGCATTAAACCAATTGGTTTAGGTGCAAGAGATACTTTACGTTTAGAAATGGGATTTTGCTTATATGGCAATGATATTAATGACACTACTTCTCCAATTGAAGCAGGCTTAGGTTGGATTACTAAATTTACTGATGCTAAAGACTTTATAGATAAAGATTATCTGGCAGATCAGAAAAAGAATGGAGTAAAACACAAATTAATTGGTTTTGAAATGATTGACAGAGGTATTCCACGTCAGCATTATGAAATTTGCGATGCTGAAGCAAATGTAATAGGTGAAGTTACTTCAGGTACTATGGCTCCTTCATTGGGAAGCAATATCGGAATGGGTTATGTAAATACTCCTTTTGCAAAAAATGACACCGAATTATTTATTAAAATTCGTGAAAAACTACTAAAAGCTAAAGTTGTAAAATTTCCATTTTACAAAGGATAGTAGTTATAACAGTAAAACATATATAAAAAAAGCGAGATTTTGTCTCGCTTTTTTTTTATTTTTTAACCGGCTTCAAAGTTGGCTTTGTATTAGTAGGTTTATTTACTGCAGGCTTAGTTTGTTGTTGGTTAATTTTTTTAGGAGCAATAGCCGCTGGTTTTTTAGGACCAACTTTTGGTTTGCCAGGAACTGTTACGGTTTTAGGTGCTACAATTTCTTCCTTTTTAATTACAGGAGGATTTGTATCTTTCACCTCAATTTTTAAAGTATCAGCAGGTTTAACCTCAACACTATCAATGATTTTTATTGAATCAACAACATTTTGAATTATTGTATCATTTTTTACTGGTAATAATTCTGTTTTAACTGAATCGAAAACAGGAATAACAGTATCAGTAACAATAATGCTATCAGCTATTACTGGTAAAATACGTTTCTTGCGAGGTCTATCTTCCTCAATTTCTACATATTTAGGTTTCTGATAACGATACCCTTGTTTTGTTTTTCCAAAAATAAAATTCATACCAAAATGCAATCCCACATTTTTTAAATCAGCAGCATATACAGAAGAAAAGTGATCGCCAATAAGATACATTTGAAGAGGTCCAAAATTAAACGTAAAACCACCTCCGGGATTAAAAATATTTCCCGATACAAAAGTATTACTTAATGTAATTGCAAGATTTCGTCCAATATTGGTATTGTAAGAAACACTAAACATGGTATTTACATCTTCATTAGCAAATTCATTGCGCATCAGAAAGCCAAAACGGTTTTTACTATTAAGTGCAAAAGATGCACTAAAATATAACTTTGTTTTTAAAGGAGCTTTATATGCCGTTCCTTTATATTCTTCAATGCCAACAACTTCTTTTAGCGAATCAATCAAATTGTCAATAACTTGTTGATCTATTTCGCCCCCTTTAAAAGCTTCATTAATATCTAAGCCAGAAAAAGTGAATGATTGATTTGGACTTTTTGTTCGATAATCACGCAAATCATTTTTCCAATTAATTGAACCCAAATCAATTAAACTTGCACCAAAAGCCCAGCGCTTATTTAATCTGAATTCTCCTCCAAAATCGAATGCAAAACCATTATTATCCATCATATTTTTCCATTTGATATTTTTTGCTTGTCCGTCAAAATTTTTCAAACTATCAAAAGGAGAAGAAGAATGTATCATTACATCAGAAGTAGCACTTATTTCATAAGTATTCGGATCTGTATATATTTTAATATTAGATCTTTCGGTATAAACATTTACAACACCTATTAAATATTTAACTCGTAAACCAAAAGTAAACTTTTTTCCAAATTCACGAGCATAACCCAATGCTATTTCAGAATACGTATTTGCTTCTAATTTTGAGCCACTTAAATCAATGTCTTTACCTATAAATTCAGCATTTCCTTTTAAAAGAAAGGTCATAAAATCTTTGGTATAGTTAAAGTTAGCTGAAATTTTACTATTAACACTTAATGAAAAATAACTTCGTTTAGCTCTAAAACCCATTGCAAAAATTTGCTCAGACATATCATACGATAATTTATTTTTGTCGGATAAAGATGCTAAAAGTTTATCTTTATCAATAATTAATGAATCGTCAGCACGTCTGGTAAATACATTGTTATAAGAGAATCCGCTGTTATCCAAATTAAATTGTAAAGAAGAAATACCTGGTAATCCAAGGTAGAATTTGCAATTTGGCATTAAAGCCGGATTGCTAAAACTAGATTGTGGTATATTTTGCATAAAATAGATGGTGTTTCCATCTTGTGCAAAAGCCTGATTCCCTTTTAATAAGAATAATACTGTTAAGGAAACGAATAAGTAATTTATAAAATTATTTTTCATATCAATTTCCTCCTTGCGGTTTAAGTATTACTTTTGCTTTCATACCTAACTTAACATCCAAATAATTATCGTTGGTTATTTTAACATTGTTAGCACCACCATTATAGGATGTTAGTCTGGCTTTAATGATAAGTTGTTGAGGATTACCTTTTTCAATGTCTCTTACTCTTTTTGCAGATAAAGAAACGTCTGTTGTTTTATGGGTAGGCATTGTTACAATATGATTCGCATTTACAAAGCCTGAATTAATAACATTTTGACCATCAACAATTAATGAATCAATAATTTTGCCAAACGGATTGGCAAAATACACCTGAACAAAAGCATCTAAAGGGAAAGCATTAGAAGTATTGATTTTAAAACTAACCTCATCCAAATCTTTCAGTTTGGAAGCCAAATCAAACCCAATGGTATCTTCTAAAACAAAACCAGCAACTTTACCTTCCAATGGTAATTCAACATGTACTCCAACTGTAAATTTGCTTGTATCTATCACAAAATTAGGTATATTTGGATTGCTATTTGGATTTAATTTACCAGTAACTTTAAAAATAATTTCATTCGGTTTTTTGTTGATTGCATTAATCAATGATTGATTTTCTGTATAAGGTATTTGAGTTGCAACACTTTGTCCTAAATTATTAATACTTGGATAATTAACAGTTATAGTACTGGATGAATTTGGGAAATTAGTTACCAAATAATTTCCGGAATTGGCTTTTGCAAGAATTGTGTCAATATGAATATTTATAGGCAAACCATAAGAGTTTTTAATATCTGCACTTATACCTACTTTGTAGAAATCAATATGCTCTAATAAATCTTTAATATGGTCGTCCTGAATTTTCATGGTATCCATTACGGTATAATCGTATGGACCAATGTATCCGATTAATTTATCATAAGTAATATTATCAAGATTATCAGATAACTGAATGTAGTAAGGATTGTTGTATGGATTATTATCTGCATAAACCCATTGTTCCATTTTTACAATCAATTCATTCTTTTTCCCAATTGAATTTTTAAATCTGATTTTACATCCCGATAAATTGATAGGATTAAAAATAGTAGTATATGGTAATGATTGATTTGTATAATTTACATCCAATTCAACTATTAATGTATCACCATTTGGTTTTATAACATCAGGCAATGTTACTTTCAATTTCCAACTATGATTTATATTAGTTTTTAGACTTAATTTCAAAAAAGCAGTTTTGATAAAAATACTGTCAATTCGTTGATTTTTAGTAGTGTCAGGTAATTGAAATGAATAAGGTTTTGTGATAGAAAAGTAAGATGTTACACCACTTGAAACCAAATTTATATTTGCTGTATCAATCGGAATACTCTGATTAGGAATAACAAACAAATCTTTTGCCATTATAGATACCATATTATCCAAATTGTAAACAATCTTTAAAGAATTGTCTAAAATATCGGTTTGTATTATACCAGAAGTATCTTTTAGAATATCTTTTAGCATAAGTCTTGAATTGACAAAAGGAGCTGCTATTGTTGGATCAAACTGATTCTCAGCTAATTTATCAAATTCAAAATCGCCTTCTTTAACACACGATGATATGGAAAAAACAATTGAAATACATAATATAAAGATGTATTTCAACTTATTTTTAAACCATTGTGGTTTAAAAAAAAAATGATTTTTCATAATAAAATTAATTAATAATTAGTTTTTTATTTCTTTAATTTCGTTACGATAAGGATTTTTCTTAGCTGCTTTTTCTAAAATTAATTTTTCTAGATAAAGCATATTTTTATCACCACTTGCAAAAATTGTATCATAATATTCCCACAATAGTTTTCCATTTTTATCAAAAATAGAAACTTTTGAATCGATAGTATTACGTGGTTTTTCATTAACTATCTGATTAGATTTATAGAAAAATACGCAAATAACACCATCAACTTCACAGAATTTTGCTAAATCTTCCTTGGTGATTTTTGAGATATTTAAAAAATTCACATTGTTTTTTTCAAGTAATGCATTCGTTTTTCTAACATCTTGAATTTCTGCACTCATTCTTTTATCTGCATTTTCATTTAAATTTACAGCATAGAAAAATTCTTGTAAAAATAAAGACTCGTCTTTGTGAAGTTTATCAATATCGTCAACAGTTATATCTCTTGGTGTACTTTTGATATCAACTGTTATTTCAATTGGAATAATGGCCACTTTTTTATGCATTTTTTGATAAACAGCAAAATCTTTCATCTCATAAATAGATGATTGACAGAATGCAACAGTAACTGCAAATGTAAACAACACAGTAAAGAGTAATTTCGAAGTTCTCATAATATTTCCTCCATTTTAATTTTATTAATACGTTTTTAAAATAATTAACAAATATAGCTTAAAAAAAGATAAAAAGATATAAAATGACAAAAAAAATATCATCAAACCAATAAATTATATGCAAATAGCACAATTACAAAAAGATACAAAATGTTAATTTTTTATGTTAACAAAAAAGTCGAATGTTTTATATTCGACTTTTTTATCAACTTGATTAATCTGCATTTATATGCTTCCAAATTAAATCTTTAAGCTTTTGAATGCCATAACCCGTAATTGAAGAAATAAATACATGAGGAATTCCTCTTGGTAATTCTTTTTTCATTGCTTTCATTAGTTCTTCGTCTGCCATATCTGATTTGGTAATTGCCAGAATTCTGGCTTTGTCCATCAATTCAGGATTGTAACGTTTTAGTTCATTTGCCAATATTTTATAATCCTTTTTTATGTCATTGCTATCAGCCGGAACCATAAACAATAAAATTGAATTTCTTTCTATATGTCGTAAAAAACGCAATCCCAAGCCTTTGCCTTCTGAAGCACCTTCGATAATTCCAGGAATATCAGCCATTATAAACGATTTGTCGTCATAATATTTAACAATACCTAAATTGGGTTTAAGCGTTGTGAAAGGATAATCTGCTATTTCGGGTTTTGCAGCTGAAACAACTGATAAAAGGGTTGATTTTCCAGCATTTGGAAATCCAACCAAACCAACATCAGCAAGCAATTTTAGTTCAAGTATTTTCCAGCCTTCTTTGGCTTCTTCGCCAGGCTGGGCGTAACTAGGGGCTTGATTGGTAGAAGATTTAAAATGGTCGTTGCCCAAACCACCTCTTCCGCCTTTCATAATTATAACTTCTTGGTCGTGTTCTGTTACTTCATATTCAATTGCTTCTGTTTCGGCATCTCTAACTACTGTGCCTAAAGGAACATCGATTATAATATCTTTGCCCTCGCGTCCAGTTGATAAGTTCTCTCCACCACTTTCGCCGTTTTCAGCATGAATGTGCTTAGTATATTTTAAATGTAAAAGAGTCCAAAACTGCTGATTACCTCTTAATATAATATGTCCGCCTCTTCCTCCATCGCCACCATCAGGACCGCCACGTGGGCTGATTTTCGACCTGTGAAAATGATGAGAGCCAGCGCCACCTTTGCCTGAGCGACAAAATATCTTTACATAATCTACAAAATTTGAACTTGCCATTATTTTTATTTTTTATTAATATTTTCATCAATTACAGATGAAATTTTGCTGAAAACGTCTGAGATTTCAGACATTCCAGATATCGTTTTAAGTTTTTTTTGCTTTGAATAATATTCAATTAAAGGAAAGGTGTTTTTATAATAAACTTCCAACCTATTTTTAGCTATTTCCATCAAATCATCACTTCTTTGCGAATCAATAGAACGATGGCGAATACGATTAAAAAGTTCAGATTCTTCAACATTTAAGTGTAATACAAGTGAAATTTTTTTATCGTAAATTCTCAAAATATCATCAAGATATTCTGCTTGTAAAATTGTTCGTGGAAAACCATCAAAAAGCAATCCATTTGAATTTTCAAAATTTACGACCGAAACAAAAACTTCTTGCATCATGATATCATCAGGTACTAAACTTCCTTTGTCAATAAATGTTTTAACAATCTTCCCGATATGTGTATGCAATTCAACTTCTTCTCTTAAAATTTCACCTGTTGAAATATGGGTTAAGCCATATTTTTTAGAAATATTGTTTGATTGCTTTCCTTTACCACATCCGGGTGGACCTAAAACAATAATATTGAACATCCTGATTATCTGAGCTTCTTTTTGATATTATCAACAGATTTACATAATTTTTCAAAAACAATATCTGGTTCAAAATCACCACTTACCGACCAGAATTTATTTTGTTTCTGGAAATATTCAGCTACTTTGGGTGCTTTTTTCTCATATACTTCTAATCGATGAATAATAATTTCAGGATCCATATCATAAGAGCGTGCTTTGTCGGTTTTTGCTCTGGCAGATAATCTTTTCATTGACTGTAATGTATTTGAAGTAATTTCGAGCATTCCTGTAACCGATGTACCTAAGCGTCTGAGTAATCCATCAAGTATATAAGCCTGAACAATATTGCTTGGATATCCTTTAAAGATGAACCCTTTTGCATGTGGATTCATTTTAATTTTACCTTCTATTAATCTGATTGCAATTTCGTCAGGAACAATATCGCCTTTATCCATATATTTTTTTGCAATTTTACCCATTTCTGTTCCTTCGGCAATTTCATTTCTAAGCAATTCTCCTGTAGAAATATATACTAGATTGTATTTTTCTGAAAGACGTTTGGCTTGTGTTCCTTTTCCTGCGCCCGGAGGGCCAAAAAGTACAATATTTAACCAAACATTTTCAAGATTTTTCTCAATTACTTTGGTTAAGCGTTTGTATACATCATCTAATTTTCCTACTCCATTAATTGGATAGAATTTCTTTTTTTCGTTGTAAAAATTGGCTACAGGTATGGTTTTATTTTCATATTCCTGCAATCTGAAATCGATAACTTCAGCTTTATCATCAGCTCTTCCTGAAGTTTTACCCCTTTCGAGCATACGTCTGATAAGCTCTTCGCGTGGAACTTCCAAACTGAGCATACACATCAATGATGTGTTCATTTTCAACAACAAACCTTCAAGAATATATGCCTGAACTACAGTTCTGGGAAACCCATCAAACAAAATTCCATTCGCATCAGGATTCATTAAAATTCTGTTTTCAATTATCTGTACAATAATTTCATCTGAAGCTAAACCCCCTTTGTCAATAATGCCCTTTGCTTCCATACCGAGAGGTGTTCCTTCGGCAATTTCCTGACGTAAAATATCTCCGGTTGCAATATAGGTAAGATTATATTTTTCAATCAGATATTTTGATTGAGTACCTTTTCCAGCTCCAGGAGGACCAAATAATGCAATGTTCAACATATATTCTGAATTTTTTAATTAAACAATTTTGTAAATATCAGATAAATTTCTGGCTAAGCCATCATAATCAAGACCATAACCAATAATAAAATCATTTGGAATTTCAATAGCTACGTAATCAATATTATAACCTTTATCATATTTTTCGGGTTTTAATAATAATGTAGCAATTTTTACATCTGCAGGTTCATATTTTTTCAATTCTTCCATCATATGAACTATGGTGATGCCTGTATCAACTATATCTTCAACCACAATTATATTGCGACCTTTGATTTCTTCATTGATACCAATTAGATGTTTCACTTTTTCGGTAGAAGTTGTGCCTTCATATGAAGAAAGTTTAACAAAGGAGATTTCGCATTCCAAATCAATTTTCTTCATCAAATCAGAAGCAAACATAAATGCTCCGTTCAAAACTACCAAAAACAAAGGATTTTTATCTTTATAGTCATGATTTATTTGATTTGCAACCTTAGCTACTGAATTTAAAATTTCATCTGATTTGATAAAAATTGAAAATTCTTTATCTTTGATTTTTATAATATTCATTTAATAACTATTTTTACAAAAAATTTTAATTAGCAAACCTACGTGTTTTTTTTGAATTATCCTAATAAAACATTGTTTTTTTGATAAATTATAATCGTTTTTAATGTAATATGTTAATTTTAAACAACAAATAATAATATTTATGCAAGCTAAAGTGAGTATTATCATGGGTAGCACTTCCGATTTGCCAATTATGGAAGCTGCTGCAAAATTTTTAAATGAAATGCAAATTCCGTTCGAGATGAATGCTTTATCGGCTCATCGAACTCCCGAAAAGGTGATTGAATTTGCCGAAACTGCATATGAGAGAGGTATTAGGGTAATTATTGCAGCTGCCGGTATGGCTGCTCATTTGCCAGGTGTAATTGCTGCTATAACTCCTCTTCCGGTAATTGGTGTACCTATAAACGCTTCTCTTGATGGCTTGGATTCAATTTTTTCGATTGTACAGATGCCTCCAGGAATTCCGGTAGCCACTGTAGCGGTGAATGGAGCTCAAAATGCTGCAATTCTGGCTTTAGAGATTTTGGCTACTGGCGATGATGAGTTATATAAAAAGATGTTGAAATTTAAAACTGATTTAAAAACCAAAATTACCAAAGCCAATGAAGAATTGGCTCTGATTAAATACGAATATAAAGTATAATTAAATTACAGCCTGCAATTTAAGTTTGTTGCAGGCTGTAATTTTCCGATTGCAAACTAAACTGATATTTAATACTTTTTTAAAATGAAAACTATTGCTCAAATTTTTTTAATCGTCTGTTTATTAAATATATCATTCTTAATGGCAGCAAACGAAAATACAACTACTGGCGGAAAAGCAGCTGCAATGGGAGGTGCATCTGTATGTTTTTCCGATTTTTGGTCGTTAAACAATAATCAAGCGGGTATTGCTGAAATAAAAAAAATGAAAGTTGGTTTGTATTATGAAAATCGGTTTCTTACAAAAGAATTGGGTTTTAAGGCAATAGGTTTTGTATTGCCGACAAAATCAGGTGTTTTTGGTATAAATTATTCTCATTTTGGTTATAATTTATATAATGAACAAAAACTTGGCTTGGCTTATGCCAAATCATTTGGAAAAAGATTTTCGGCTGGTTTGCAATTCGATTATTTGGGGACTCATATTGCCGAAAATTATGGCAATAAATATGCTTTTACTTTTGAAGTGGGTGTAATTGCAAAACTTACCGACAAAGTAAATATTGGAGCACATTTTTTTAATCCCGTTAATGCAAAATTCAACGATTATAATAATGAAAAAATACCTTCGGTAGCTAAATTAGGCATCAATTATATTTTCTCCGAAAAACTCCTGATAGCTTGCGAAACAGAAAAAAACATCAATCATGATGCTATTTTAAAACTTGGAATTGAATATAAAATTCTTCCGTTTGCACATGCACGTATGGGAATTTCTAATAATCCAAATATTCTTTCTTTTGGTTTTGGTGTTGAATATAAACAGTTTATAATTGATTTTTCTTCTTCTGTGCATCATATATTGGGTTATTCTCCTCAGTTTTCATTAATTTATACCCTGAAATAAATTATGAATAATTCATTTCTAAAAAAAATCTTATTTTCAATCTTCTTTAGCTTATTTATAGGATTAAATTTATATGCTCAAATTATTCCGGATAAGCCTGTAAATAATGAAGATATTGAACAAAAGGTTGAAAACATTGCAGAAAATACCGATGCTGAACTTGATTATACCGAACTTGTTGAAGTACTGAATTTTTACAAGGAAAACCCCATAAACCTGAATAAAACCAATGCTGAGGAATTAAAAAAATTATTACTACTTAATGATATTCAGATAAATAATCTGATTAATTATTTGATAAACAATGGACAGATGCAAAGTGTTTACGAACTTCAGTTTGTGAATGGCTTTGATTATCCGCTGATATTTAAAATTTTGCCTTACGTTGTTGTTGAAAAAACTGAAAAACAAATTAGTTATAAATTAAAGGATGTTTTTAAATATGGAAGAAGCAGTTTGATAGCCAGATATCAAATAATTCCGGAAGTACAAAAAGGCTATTCAGAAATTACTGATTCTGCTTTATCTGCAAATCCAAATCAAAGGTATTTGGGAAATGCAGCAAAAATTTACACCAAATATGCTTTCAATTACAGAGATGTGTTGAAATTTGGTTTTGTAGCTGATAAAGATGCAGGTGAAGAATTTTTTAAGGGAAGTCAGAAAAATGGGTTCGACTTTTATTCGGCATATTTTTCATTAAAAAACATCGGGATTGTAAAATCATTGGTAATTGGCGATTATCAAGCACAATTTGGTCAGGGTTTAACTTTATGGACAGGTTTGGGTTTTGGGAAATCGGGCAATGCGATTGATGTAAAAAAATACGCTCAGGGCATAAAACCGTATTCATCCGCTAATGAAAGTGGTTTTTTGAGAGGAGTGGGTACAACGATTGGTATAAAAAACATTGAATTATCCGTTTTTTATTCTTACAAAAGCTCTGATGCAAATATTGGAGAAACTGATACCTTAAGCCAGGAAAATCTTTATATTACATCCATTCAGGAAACAGGATATCATAGAACCCCTAATGAATTGGCTGATAAAAATGCGATTAAAGAAAGCGTTTTCGGTTCCAATTTTTCATACCGCAAAAACAATCTGAAAATAGGCTTCACGGCTTATCGTTTGTTATTGAATACGGAGCTTACAAAAGATGTTAAACCCTATAATCAGTTTGAATTTAAGGGGAAAGAAAATACAAATTATGGTTTTAATTATCAATATTTAATTTATCCATTCAACTTTTTTGGCGAAATGGCAGCAAGCCAAAATGGAGGAATGGCTTTTATCAATGGTTTGCAAACCAATTTGGAAAACCGTTTGTCATTTAGTATGATTTATCGTAATTACCAAAAAGATTATCAAAATCTGAAAAGCGTTGCTTTTGGCGAAAACAGCCAGAATGCAAATGAAACTGGGTTGTTTATGGGGATAGATTTTGGGCTTTCGGCCAAATGGACAATTTCTGCATATTGCGATTTCTTTTCGTTTCCATGGCTTAAATACCGAACCGATGCTCCGTCGAAAGGCAATGAGTATCTTGCAAAATTAAGTTTCGAACCCTCGCGAAAAGTTGAGTTTTACGTTCAATACCGTCAGAAAAACAAAATGCAGAATAGTTCAAGCAATTCATTTGTTAATTATCTTGACAATACCAATCGTAAAAACTTACGTTTCAATGTGTCGTATGTAATTAATCAAAATATTAGCCTTAAAAACAGGGTTGAACTTATCCGTTATCAAATCGGAAACAATTATAATCATCAAGGTTTTCTGATTTATCAGGATGTTAGTTATCAATTTACAAACAAACCACTCCGAATTTCAGCCCGATATGCTTTGTTTGATACCGACACTTATGAGGAACGTTTATATGCTTACGAAAGCGATGTTTTGTATGCGTTTTCTATTCCAGCCTATTACTACAAAGGAAGTCGGTTTTATGTGATGTTGAAATATGATGTAAACAGAAGTATAGATTTATGGCTGCGCTATGCTACAACCTATTACAACAATAAGAATGTGATAGGATCTGGACTTGATGAAATACAAGGTAATTCGAAATCGGAAATTAAAGTGCAGATGATGGTTAAGTTTTGATTTTTTAAGAAGAGAGATAGAAGACCGAAGTTGAGCGAAGCGAAATCCCTAGAACAAAGTGATTCGGCTACCGGAGGCTTTAACTATAGTCGAAAGGTTTGGGATTAGT
>CAZWRD010000042.1:20297-21650 GCA_964636105.1 uncultured Bacteroides sp. | reverse complement strand
AGCAAATCATTTATCATTTTTTGCATTCTCATTGAAGAAGAGTTCATTCTGTTAATAAAATCATTACCAGTATCATCAAGTATGTGGCTGTATTTGATTTTTAAACGTTCTCCAAAGGCAATAACTTTTCTGAGTGGTTCTTGCAAATCGTGAGAGGCAATATATGCAAATTGTTCTAATTCTTTATTTGACCTTTTTAATTCTTCAGAAAATGCACTTAGTTCTAATTCAGCTTTTTTTATTTTTGAAATGTCAAGAATACTTCCAATTAAGCCAGCTACCTGACCTTCTTTATTATGAAAAACTACTCGATTTGTTAAAACCCATTTGGTAGTACCATCCATACATTTTATTTCTTCTTCAATGTTAGGAAGGGGTTCGTAGTTTGTAATTATATGATATTCTGTTGAATATCTTTTTTTTGCAATTTCTTCTGAGAAAAAATCGAAGTCAGTTTTACCATTAATTTTTTCAATATCTGTAAATAATAAATCAGCAAATGCAGGATTACATGTTATGTATTTTAAATCCTTGTCTTTAAAATATATGTAAGCTGGTACTAAAGAAAGCAAAGCATTTATTTCATTGTTCTTTTGTAATAATAGTTCTTCAGCTTTTTTGCGTTCAGTAATATCATTCAATACCATTAGCAAACAATTTTTCCCTTTGATACTAATGATATCCGCAAAAAAGATACCTTTAAGAATGCTTCCATTTTTTTGTTTTACATCAATTTCATAGTTTTTGATACTGTTTTCTAAGCTTAATATTTTTTTTATTTCATTACGTTGTTGCTTGTCAACAAGAATATCAAGATCATCAATTGATTTACCTACTATATCTATTGATGAGTAGCCAAAAATATTGATAAAAGCTTTATTAATATCAATTAATATACTTTGTTCTAAATCAGAAATTGCCATGGCTGATGGATTTGCATCAAATGCAATTAAAAACTTTTCTTCAGACACTTTAATATCCGAAACGTCTTTTGCAATAAAGTAATATACTTCCTTTGAATCCCAATTCCCTTTTATAATTTTGGCTTCAAGATAAATTAAATTATTTGTTTTTGAAATAAAAGGAAAGGAAAGTAACTCCTGATTTTGATTTTCAATGCTTTCAAGTTGCTTTTTTATGTCAAATGCAAATAATTGCGATTGGAAATCAGAAATACTTTTTCCAATAATTTCTTGGTTTGAGAATAAAATCTTATTTGTAACCGATTGATTAATATTTATTATAACCGCAGATTCATCTAGAACAAAAATTAAATCATCAATATTGTTGAAAAAATCTTCAAAATTCTTTTGCGATTGCTTGAGGTTTGAAGTTTTTGTTTCAATAATTTTT
>CAZWRD010000042.1:0-20197 GCA_964636105.1 uncultured Bacteroides sp. | reverse complement strand
TAAAAAAAGAAATGATAATAATATTAATAAGTCAATTAAAAAATCTAAAATGTTTATTTTTAATAATAAATTTAGGACATTAATGTCTATATCGGCACAAGCCAAGTAAACATTGCCATTAGCAGTTTTATATGGAACAGCAACTGTTCTGTAGTTTCCCCATTTGTCTTTATTTTCAAAATAGCTTACATCATTTTTTGTAAAAGCATTTTTCAGATTTATATCTGCATCATTATAATTTGTAAAGAAATAAACAAGTTTTTGGCTATTTATTTCCTCATTTGTAGCACTTGAAGATGTAATATAATATTGATTTTCTTTTTTTATAACTGTATATAAATATTTTAATTTAAGATTGTTACATATTTTAGATAGTTCAGATATGTTTGTTGAATCTTCAGTATAATCTACAGAATCTTTATAAAAGGCTCTTGTATGGAAGTCTTTATTTAAAATATAAGGAATCATTTTCGCTGATATAAGTAATTCCTTATCAATATTTTTTATGATATTACTTTTGTATTTCTCAAATTTAATAATAGATAAAGAAATGATTATAGACAGAGAGAAAATAATAATTATTATGAGATAAATGTTTACTTTTTTTATTTTCATTGAATACAATATATTAAATCAAGTTAAATTAAAATACAAGCAATAATTTGAAATATTGAATATTTTTCAAACTATTGAAATTATAAAAAGAATTAAAAATTATTTTTTTATTTTTTTTAATTCGTTCATAATTAATCCTTTTGCTTTAGTAACTTCTTCTTTTGTAATTAATTCGTAATTAAATTCTTTTAATTCCTTTTGATTACTAATTGATAAAGTACTAATTATTTTGTTTCTCACATCTTTTTTAGCGCCTTTTAATGCAATTACAATTTTGTTGAAACCAATTGTCTTAATTAGTTTTTTGATTTCAAAATCAGATAATTGAGTAATTGCATTCAGACTAAATATTGCTGGTTTTGCTGTTTGTTTTATTGTTATTGACTTGTTTTTTTTGTTGGTAATTGTTTTTTTTGATTTTTCATTTTTTACTATCGTTGGTTTTGATTCATTAACATGATAATATAAATTATCAACTTTGATTGTAAAATCTGATAATACATTCATGTAATTTATAAACGCTTCATATGGAGAGCCATATGGATTGAAATATTTATGAACATCGCCATCGGAAAACCATTTTGTACACATATAGTAAAAGTGATCAGATGTTTGTAAATATCTCCATTCAGCAATTAAGTCGAAATTGTTGATTGCTTTTACTTTATGTTCTATTGCATAAATTGCATCAAATGCTTCATCTTGTAAATCATTTCCTAACCAAGCAGTTAAATCTCTTTCTTCGTCAGCCCATGAAATTGGATGAGGTACATGTATTGCCGAAATTGGTTGAAGAACAGCAGTTAATTCGGACGGAGTATTAAAACTAAAGTTTGAATGAGAAAAAACTCTAGCTGGTAATGCTCTCATAAATTCAAATATACCGGTTTCTTTCCATTGGTGTTCTCCAAAAGTTTCGTAATCCATAAATAGATTAATAACTTGTTGCTGTTGATCAATTTGATTAATCCAATCAACGAATTTTTCGCTTGTTAAAGGCCAGCTTTCCCAGCTTTGTTGTGAGAATCTGAAAGCAATATCATCACTCAATTGAAAGTTTTTAAGCAATAATTTTAATTTAGGATTTATTGCATTACAATACATAAAATTAGGACTTTTCCAACCCAAAATGTGTTTTGCGCCTTCTGTAAGCATTGTATTGAAACCCATTTCTGCAACCATTTCACCAATGGTATCAGAATATATAAGTTCTGTATTTCTGAAAGTTTTTGGTGATACACCAAACAGACTTTCAATTTTTTGTTTTTGAGCATTTACTTGGGTTACAAATTCTTCTTTGCTTTTGAGCGCAGCTAATGAGTGTGTATAAGTTTCTGCTAAAAATTCAACGCAGCCTGTGTCTGCTAATTTTCTAAAACTTTCTATAACATCGGGTGTATATTTCTCAAATTGATCTAATGCTGTACCAGAAATAGAATAGCTAATTTTAAATTTAGAACCATATTCTTTAATTAAATCTAGCATTAGCTGATTTGTAGGTATATAGCATTTGTCAGCCACTCTTCTGGCGATATAACGATTTTGAAATTCATCAAAATAATCGTGGTTTTTTCCAATATCGAAAAAACGATATGATCTTAATCTAAATGGTTGATGAACCTGAAAATAGAAACAAATTGATCTCATAATATCTTATTTATTTTTTTACAATTAATTAATTTAAAACTTTTATATATACTTCTTTTACCAATTTTGCGGCATTATCCCATTTCATATTGTCAACTTCGGTTTTTCCGTATTTGATAAACATTCTAGATAATGCATCATAATGAAGCAAACCATAGATCGCATCAGACATGGCATCAATGTCCCAAAAATCAATTTTTAAGGCATATTTCAAAACTTCAGAAACACCAGATTGCTTTGATATTACTACAGGAACATTGGAACGCATGGCTTCAAGTGGAGAAATCCCAAATGGTTCAGATACAGAGGGCATTACATAAACATCACTCATCGAAAACATTCTGTCAACATTTTCACCATCTAAAAAACCTGTAAAGTGAAATTTATTTGAAATGCGTAATTGCGCAACACGTCTAATCATTTTATTGAGCATATCGCCTGAGCCAGCCATTACAAATCTCACATTCTGATCTTTTTGTAATATTTTATAAGCAGCCTCTACAAAATAATCGGGACCTTTTTGAAAAGTTATTCTACCAAGGAATGTAACAATTTTTTCTCTAACATGTTTTTCTTCAAAATGGAAATCTGACCGAGATGAAGGTTCAACTGCATTGTGCACAGTTACAACCTTATCGGGAGAAATACCATATCTTTCGATGATAATATTTCTTGTTAAGTTACTTACTGCGATAATTAAATCCGCATTTTCCATTCCATATCTTTCAATATCATAAACATTTTGATTGATATTTTCTCCGGAACGATCGAACTCTGTTGCGTGAACATGAATAATAAGTGGCTTTTTTGATACTTTTTTTGCTGCAATACCAGCTGGATAGGTTAACCAATCGTGTGCATGTATTATATCGAAATGATTATTTGTAGCTAAAGTGCTTGCAACCAATGCATAACGTTGTACTTCTTCCATTAAATTTTGACCATATTTGCCTGAAAATTCATATTTATTGCTTAATACAGATTCGTAGTTTTCGCTACCACTAAGCCTCGTTTGATTAAGAATATTATAAAATTCTTCAGGAGATGCGTATGGAATTAAATTTGAGCCAACTTCAATATATGAAATGTTTTCCCAATAGTCTTTATAAATTGAATTGCGAATATCAATTGAAACATCACTTGCATTTACAAGTCTTACTGCATCTTGATTTTCATCACCATAGGCTTTTGGAACTACAAAAATAACTTCAATACCCTGATGTAATAATCCTTTGGTAAGACCAAAACAAGCTGTTCCTAATCCTCCTGTTATATGTGGCGGGAATTCCCAGCCAAACATTAAAACCTTCATAAGTTTATTTTTAAATCGTGTTCAAATTGATTATTTTATTGTTTTTTGTTTTCATATTGCTTTATTAACCAATTTATTCTCAATAATTCGGCAACACTTCGTGCTTGTGAAGGAGCTCCTCCTGGTAAATGAGGTGGGTTTCCATCATAAACTTCAGAGATGGTACTAACTCCGTGTTCTTTAATAGTAGGCTCAAAGTTTTCATAAATATTTTTAATAAAACTTAAACCTCCTTTTCCATGAATTTTCAGATATCCTTCGGCAAAATGTCCTAACAACCAGGGATGTACACTTCCTTGATAATTTGAAATATCTCTATTAAATTGATCTCCGTTATAAACATCTTTATAATCAGGACTTTGTGGTGATAATGTTCTTAATCCGCGAGGTGTTAATAATTCTTTTTTTACTAATTCGAGAATGAGTTGACGAATTTTTTCACTTAATGGTGAAAAGGGTAATGATGTAGCAATTATCATATTTGGTCTAATACTCCAATCTTTATAATCTCCATCTACATAATCAGCCAGATAACCTTTGTCTTTATTCCAAAAAGTATCTTTAAATGATTCTTTCAATTGATTTGCAGTAATTTCCCATTCATTTATAAAGTTTTCATCATCGGATAATTTGGCAATCTCTAAAGAAAACATAATTGCATTATACCACAATGCATTAATTTCAACTTGCAAACCAGCACGTGGAGTAAGAGGTTTGCCAAAAACAACTGAATTCATCCAAGTTAAAGCTTTCCCCGCATCACTAGCAAAAAGCAATCCATTAGGTAACATTCTTATATTTTGAAGTTCACCTTTTTTAAAAGCATTTAAAATTGTTTTAAAGACATTGCCATATTCTTTCCAAATTTTTTCTTTTGTATTGCTTATTTCAGCGTATTGTTGTATTGACCAAAAAAACCACAAACTTGTATCAACTGAATTATAATCTGTATGTAAGCCTTCTCCAATATTTGGAAATAATGGACCTTTCATTTCTTCAATAAGTGTAGAAATTACATCTTTAAATGTTTTAAAGTCTTTATTTATAAGTGTTAAGCCAGGCAATGAAATAAAAGAATCTCTTCCTATTCTGCCATACCATGGGAAACCAGCAATAATTTTTGTTTTTTTGTTGCTTTTAAGAATAAATTGTTGTGCTGAATTTCGTAAGCAATTTTCAAAATTATCACGTGGAATTCTTTTCTTTAATTCATTATTATAAAATTTTTTAAAATTTTCAGGAGCAGATTCTTCTATCCCAGCTGAAAAATAAACGCTTTCTCCTTTTTCTATTTCAAATTCAAAATAGCCAGGAACAAATAAATCTTCCAAATATTCATAACCTCTTTCTTTTTCTTGTTGATATTCAAAGTTATAATACCAATCGGGTACATGTATATAATCATTGGGTTTTGAAAGTTGCATATAAAGATGAGAATAACCTTGATACATTTGCATTCTAACTCCATTATTTACTGGTACATATGTTTTGTCAACAAAATGATTAGCTTTTGATAAACTATGGATGTTTCTGAATGACAAATATGGTTTTATTCTAAGTTTAGTCTTTGAATGTGCTTGAACCAAAGTGTATTTAATAATTAATCGATCTTCGGAGCGGGCAAATAACATTTCTTTTGTAAGTATAACACCTCCGATGCGATATGTTAATACGGGTATAGGTTGTGATTCAAAACTTCTGATATATTTATGCCCTTTAGGGAAATAATTTTCGCCTTGAAACTTATGTAATCCTAAATTAAAATCAGCATCCTGCTGAATAACTGTTTCATCAATACTTGACAAAAGAATGTGATTTTCCTCATCAAGTAATGGTTGGGGTACCACCAATAACCCATGATATTTGCGAGTATTGCAATTGATAATCGTTGTGCTTGCATATGCCCCTGCATTGCTTGAACGAACCAATTCTCGATTTAACGAAAATTCAAGGTTAACCAATTGTTCTTTTGTAAAAGATATATAGCTCATAGTAAAATATTTATAAATATTTTTTGTTGAATTCTTATTTTATTATTGAGAGTATAAAAATAAGCATTTTTTATTATAAATAACAGTATTTTAAAGAAAAGTTTTATTTTTTTTAAAAATTAAATATTTCTTAATGTTTTATTTTTATATGTGTATGTAATTCAGATTGATACGTTTTGATTTTTTTAAACAATATATTTTATATATTTACGTTTATAAAATGAATTGGCTTATATTGAAGTATATTAATTGTAATTTTTATCTAATTGTTTTTAATAATTTAATATTCAATATTATAACAAAATAATGACTGATTTGTTTTTATTAATTTAGTACAATTTCAACTTAATTTTTATTTGGAAATTATTGAATTTTTTTATTTGTATTTTAGACTAAAGAAATTGTTTTTAATCAGTTTTCTATATTATTTAAATTTCTAATTTTGCACTCACTAATTATAAAAAAATGAAGTTTATAAAAAAAACGGTTTTACAGTTATTTATATTTTCTATATTTTCGTTAATATTTATTTTTTCATCTTGTCGTAAAGATGAGGATTTTATTGAAGATTCTTCTGCTAAATTAGGATTTTCTACTGATTCTCTGATGTTTGATACAGTTTTTACAACAATGGGTTCTGTAACCAAACAAATCAGAATTTATAATCCAAACGATAAAAGTATTAGAATAAAAAGTATAAGGCTTGCAAATGGTGTAAATTCGATGTTTCGTATAAATGTAGATGGTGTTCCTGATTATCAGTTTGCTAACGTTGAAATAGCTGCAAAAGATAGTATGTATATTTTTGTAAAAGTAACTGTAAATCCTAATAACCAGAATAATCCATTAGTTGTAAGTGATTCAATTGTTTTTGAAACCAATGGTAATATTCAGGATGTGAAGTTAATAGCCTGGGGGCAAGATGCATATTATCATGTTCCTAATAAGAAACTCACATTTAATGATGGTAGTTATATAACTTATTCGTTTGCTGGTTGTAAAGTCCCTTGGGCAACAGATAAGCCTCATGTAATTTTCGGTTTATGTGTTATTGATAGTGATAGTACGCTTATAATACCTGAAGGTGCTAAAATTCATATGGCTCCTGATGCTATTTTGTGGGTTTTAGATAATGCCAGTTTGAAAATAAATGGTAGCATCAATAACAAAGTTAAAATTCAGGGTTGTCGTTCTGATGAACATTATCGCAATTTGCCAGGCCAATGGGGTAAAATATGGTTGTCGAGGGCAAGTATTAATAATGAAATTAAACATGCTATAATCAGAAATGGAGGTATTGGTATCCAGATAGATACTAATGTAAATGCAAATCCTACTCTAAAGCTCGAAAATACATTAATTGAGAATATGAGTGTAGCTGGTATTTTTGCTCAAGGTGCTAAATTAAATGTAAGCAATTCTGTTATAACTAATTGTGGACAATATGCTGTGGTTTTGTCAATTGGTGGGTATTATGAGTTTTATCATACAACTATTGGTAATTATTGGAATTATAATTACAGACAAACTCCATCATTGGTTTTAAATAATTATTATAAATATACTGAAAATGGTATAGATAAAATTAGTTTACGACCATTAGTAAAAGCTTTATTTGCAAATTGTATTGTATATGGAAATAATGAAAAAGAGATTGTTTTAGATAAAAATTCGAATGCAGTTTTTAATTTTGAGTTTGATCATTGTTTATTAAAAACCGAATTAAATACATCTAATGTAACTAATTATAAATCATGTATTATAAATCAGAATCCTTTGTTTAAAAATACTGATGTTAACGATTTACATTTAATGCAAAATTCACCTGCTAAAGAATCAGGAAACACAGCTTTTGGAATGTTGTTCCCTGTTGATTTGGATGGAGTTATTCGTTCTGGTAATCCTAGTATAGGAGCTTACGAATTTGTAATAACATCAAAATAAAGTATAAATAAAAAACTATTTTTTATTCGTGTAAGAAGCCTAATAGTTTCAAGAATTTATACATTTTAAGGAAATTATGTTAATCAAAGAATTTTAATGATTAGGTGACTGATTTAATAACAGCCAATAAAATCCAATTTCTTTAACTGCAATCATAAATTTTTCGAAATCAACAGGTTTGGTAATAAAACTGTTTACCCCTAATTGATAGCTTTTTATTATGTCTGATTCTTCGTTAGAAGATGTTAAAACCACAATTGGAATGGTTTTTAATGTATCATCAGATTTGATTGTTTTCAATACTTCTAAACCATCAATTTTTGGTAATTTTAAATCAAGAAATACAACTTTAGGATTTTCTTTATTTACTCTATCCGAAAACTGGTTTTTTGAAAATAAAAAATTTAAGGCTTCTTCACCATCTTCAACCAGAAAAATTTTGTTAGCCAAATTGTTTTTCTTTAAGGCTCTAATTGTTAGTTCAGCATCAGTTGAATTGTCTTCAACTATCAATATATCTATTTCGTTACTTATATCCATTTGTAAAGTTTATTAATAATTAATTCTTCACAAATATAGTCTAAACAAATGCAGAAAGCTGAAATTTAACAAAAAATAATTAATTATTTAAAAAATAAGTCTTTTAAACATTAATTCACTATTATTATCAAAATTAGCAAAACCCATTTTTTTCAGGTATTTGGCATGAGTTTTCGAATGTGGTTGACTACATAATTTTTCGTAACCAAGTTTTGAAAAATAATAGAGATTTTCACTGTAAACAAATTTTCCAGGTTTCTGATCGCGATACTCAGGAATAACATAATCTAAGCCTATTCTTAGAGTTTTGCAATTTTGTTCATGAGCAAGAATAACTCCTGCAACCGACATGTTTCTCAATATTAATAGACTAAGTTTATTCATTTCGGGTTTGAATTGAAAATCGGGAAAAAATTTCTTGATTTCCTCATTGTGAAATTCAAGAAAAGCTTCCAAATATTTATTGTCGTTTCTTACTTCCAATAATCTGTAATAATCTTTTGTTGCATACATTTTTACTAAATAGTATATGTCAATCCCAACAATAAAACCATTAAGTAATCCAACAGGTAAAGCTCCAATAACGAAACCATAAGTTGAGAATAAAGCTGCTCCAAACAGATTAATCCATCTTAACTTTTGTATAGAATTCATTAGCATCGAAATAGCTATAACTACCGATGCAACATAACCAAAGTATTCGTACATTTTTTAAATTATTGCCAATTAATACTATCTCTTAAAACAGGCATGGTCATACATCTTGCACCACCACCACCGCGTGGTAGTTCAGACCCATCAAGTGTTACAACAAATTTATTATAATCGTTCATATCTTTTCTTCCTTTTGCTATATCACGTGCTTTTAAAACTTCAAATCCATTTTTGTTTAGTTCATCAATAGTATAACTATTGCGGGCATAACCCATTACTTTGCCTGGTCCTAAGGCAAAAAAGTTGGCTCCGCTATGCCATTGTTCACGTTGTTGTATCCATAAATCATCAGATAATCCGCATGTTAGAGGTTTTAGGTTGAAATTTAGGACAGAAAGTGCCTCCATAAAATTATTGCGGTAGCGGATAAAATCAACTTTGCCGTTATCTATCTTGATATGAACAGTTTGATATTTGCTATGACGAGCTATTAATGGTTCGTAAATCATACATTTATCTACATCTAAAAATGTAAATACCATGTCGAGATGAATAAAAGATTCGGGTTTGTAAGGTAATTCCTGAACAATAATGTTCATACTTACTTTGTTTTCCTTAAATCTTTCAATTAAGAAATCAACTGCTTTTGTGGTTGTTCGGCTTCCAAGTCCTATCAGAATGACATCTTCACGTGCAATAAGCACATCACCCCCTTCGATACTTATTTCTGGGTCATAGTCGCGAAAGTTAATTGGATTTATAGTTTTTGCACTTACAGAATGACTGTGGTCGAAAATGGCTTCCATAATTTTTGCTTCGCGGGCTCTTACAATATTTGCCATTTTGCTTATTAATACGTTGTTGTGCATTGATATTGATGCATCCCGCATATAAAAGAAATTATGTAGTGAACGCAATGCATATCTTTCCTGATTAAGAAAATTGGTTAAGTTGTCTTTTTTCATTTCAACACCTTCAATCATCGCAGTTGCAAAGTCTTCGTTGCTTAGGTCGAGTAAATCTTTGTAAACATGGTTTGCGTTTTCGTTTGCACAAACTTTATATGCAAGCTCTTTTTTTACATGTTCGCTCTGAATGGCTTCTGTGAGCAAATCTTTAACTTCAAATACCTGAGTATATTTTCTTAAAACACTTTCAAATTCACAATATTCTTTGGTAGCAACCTGCAAATTTAAAATATCGCTGTATAATGCTCTTTCAGCATTTTGCGGTGTCATATTTTCAATTTCGCTGCCGGGATGATGAACAATAACTCCTTTTAGTTCACCTATTTCTGAAAAAACATTAACCTTCATCTGTTTATTTTTTGCTTTTTATTTTTTACAAATGTTCATATTATTGAATATCAACTTTTATTAAATATTATGTATAATCTGTAACATTCTGAAATATTAGAAAATTTTCAAAACTGCATTAAGTATTATTTAGTCAGCGAAAATGAAATTATTTTTGCTTATAAATATTTTAAGTGTTTTGTGTAAATTTTTTGCAAAATTAGTCTTTTTAGGGCAAAATCACAAATCTTAGCATTAGTGTTTGATATTTAATAAATTAAAATATAATTTTTAAAAAAATTATATTGTACATTGTTTGTTTTATCAGAAAGTGTATAGCTCAAATCTAAATAGTAAAGGTCAAATTTTTCAATTCAAATCTAAAACCTTTTTCTCAATTGTACATATAATCGGTAAAACTGATTTGGTTTTTCATAGTTAGCTTCTAGATTTACCGAACAATAAAGCTTTTTAATTATTTCGGATGTTATACTAATGTCAGCAATATGTTGTCTGAAAGCTATTTCGTTGTTTAAAATCCGATAATCTATAAAGCTGTAAGAAGTTGCTAAATTGTATTTCCCATGCATAAAAAATCTCGAAAAACTAATATTATATGTATTGCCTTTCAGATAATTGCTTTGGAGTATGCTAACCGAAAGTGATGCTGAAATTTCCGATTTCAATAAATTTTGATGGCTTATATACAGATTCAGATTTTTTGAAGGCTTAATATCACTTTTTTGAAATCTGTATCCGGCTTTTCCTCCGGCAATTATATAATTAGTAATTTGGTAATTAGCCTGAAAGCTAAATCCTTGTCGTGTTTCTGAATCAATAAGCTGAGAAAGATAATTTTTATATGTTTCGTAATAAATTACATTTTTTCGAGCATCATAATTTGCCGACAGGTTTAACTTGCTGAATGGACGGTATCTGACAGAAAAATAGCTCGATGTAAGGCTGAGTGTGTTTTTTTTTGCTTGATTTTCAACTTTATATAAATCCATTTCAAGACTGTAGAATAGATTTACATTTTTTATTATCGAATTGTTATGTTGAAAATAAATAAAACGACGATCGGTTGATGAATTATTTTTCTGTTCTGCAATAGCTATTACATTTTGTGTTATTCCATTTTTTGTTGAATAATTATGACCCAAAAAAGCTCCGAATTCTAGAAGTTTACCGTTAAAACCATAATCCGAATAATCTGGTCTTGAGCCTAAAAAACAACCGCTTATGAAATTTTTAAAGCTGTGTTCGTATTGCACACCATCAATTGCACCCATATTGGAAATATTCGGATTAATTTTTCTTCCGAAATTTATCTGAGAATTCTTGTTAATAGCATAGCTGACAGATAAATTATAAATTTTAAGTCCGTTAAAAATATTGTTTTTCACTTCTTCCCATTTCCCGTTTTCTTGTCTGAAAGTCATGTTTATTTCGGTAGAAAACTTTGATTCTGCAATATTTCTGATATTGAGCGATAAAGAGTAGTTAGCAATATTTGTATTGCTGATATTTGTATTTGATAAGTTAGAATAAGTATAAATGCCAAATGAACCTGAAATTTTTTGTTTTAGTGCTCTAGTTTTTTCTTTTTTTAAATCAAATATTGTATCTGTTTGATTTATTATAGTGTCTATTTTGTTAATTTGTTGATTATTTGTAGGTTTAGATTTAATTGATATCTTTCCGCTAATTTTGTCGTTGAGATTTAATTTTTTGTCAGAAATAGCAATACAAACAGCGGATGTAGAAGACAAATTTTTGATTTGTAAAACCGGAATTAATTGATTATCAAATAAAGTATCATTGACTTTTAATGCTTGGGTTGATTTGAATTTTACATAAATATGCTGAGAACTAATATATGAAATATTCCCTTCAGTTAAATTTGATTCAACTTGTGTAAAACCACAAAGTGAAGTAAAAAGAAGCAAGATTATTAAAAATGATTTCATTTTCTGCGTATTATTTTTGATTTATCATCAGCTGTACCTCTTGGATGACAGTTATAACAAGCTGGACTGCTCCAAATATATCCATTTTCATCATTATGTTCGTTATCCATTTCGGCTTTGTTATGTTCGTGGCAATCAATGCAGCTGAAAGTACAGTTTGCAGGATTGGTATGACATTCGGCGCATGAGATTCCTGCATGTTTGCCCGAAGAAATTGGGAAAAAGTTATTGTGATTAAAATTAACTGGTCTCCAACCAGGGTTTGTAGTATGGCATACAGTACAGTTTTTTGAGTAACAACCGCCGTTATGTATTGGATTTGTAGCTGAATTGTAATTAGCCTGATGGCAGGAATAACATTCGGAAGAAGTATTGCTATAATTGTTATTTGTATGGCATTTAATGCATTGCAGATTAGAATGACCTAAAGTTAGTGGAAATTGGGAATGATTAAAACCCGCTCCATTCCAAGTCAAAGAATAGATGTTATGACATTGTGAACATTCTGTTGACAATCCTGATGTAGAATGATTTGGATTTGTTGTTGATATATAATTATCTCTATGACAATCAATACATTCTACCCCAAGCACATCATAGCGATGCAATGATTCAGATTTGTGGCATTTTTGGCAATCTGTATTGCTGTGAACTCCCAAAAGCGGAAACCTCGACTGCTGATGAATAGTTGTTATATTTGTTACCAGCCAAGATTCCGAAGTATGGCATTTATCACAATGATTGCCGACCGTATTGCTATGAATATCTGTATGACAGCTTTTACATTCATTTTTCTGCTTTGCTTCTGAAAATACCAAGCTCTGATGACATGATTTGCAGTTAACTTCTTTATGCTGGCCTGTTAGCGCCATCTTTGTAGATGAATGATCAAAAGAGTAAATTTTTTTGTCGAGTTCCCAACTATTGGCACTATGGCATTTGTTGCAATTGATTTTAAAGTCTTTACCATGAGGCGATTTATCTGAAACATTTCCGATAAGGAATAGTAAAAAAGACCAGATTATGAATGACAGGATTCGCATTTTGTACTGATTTTATAGTGAATATAATTTTTGTTATGATTTGTTGTTGGTTTATGGCATTTTCGGCATTCTACTTTTTCATGTTTGCCTTCAAGTTTAAATGCGGTATTATTATGATTAAAGTTAACCGCTTTCCAGTTATCTGTTTCATGACAACGTTTGCAATCTGTTAATTCGTTAATATCGAATTGATTATAATGTATATCCTGATGGCAGGATGAACAGTTTTTTTGTAAAGCAGCAAACTTTTGAACTGTTGTACCATCTTTGTTTTCAGTAAAATGACATTTTCGGCAGCTTTGCAAATTATGTTTACCTTTAAGAGGGAAGTCAGTTAAATTATGATCGAAACTTATTTCGTTCCATTTATTGTTGTTATGGCATTTCAGACAATTATTTTCTGGAAAAAATTTGCTACTGATGTAGTTATTATGAATGTTTTTATGACAATCAACACATTTTTTTCCAATTTCTTTGAATTTCCATTTCTCAGTTTTTTTATGACATTCAAAACAAGGAACAGCCAAATGTGAACCTTGCAGCTGAAATGAGCTGTTGTTATGTCTTTCAATGCTGTATGTTGAATTCTGAAAGCCAAAATGATTATGACAATCACTACAATCGGGTGAAAACCCATTCTTTACAAATTCAGCATTGTGATAATCCTTATGACAATCAGTGCATTTTTTGTGATGTACCGGAACTGTAAACTTTTGTTTATGACAAAGTTTGCAATTTACTTTTTCATGTTTGCCTCCAAGCTTGAAATCAGTTTTGTTGTGATCGAATTTATTAGTTGTTTTTAAAATTGTAAATGATTCATTATTATGACACTCGGTGCAATTCTGTCCGAATTTATTATTATGTACATCTTTATGACAATTAGTACAACTTTGAAATTGAATTCCGGTAAATTTCTGAAATTTTTTCCCGTTTTTAATTTCCGTATTATGGCATTTAATGCAATCTACTTTTTGATGTTTTCCGATCAACTGAAATTTCGCTTTGGTATGATAAAATTTTGTTGCAGGTTTAAAAGCATTGGCATCGTGGCAATTGGCACAATTGTCTGATAAGGTTTTCTGATGATAATCTTCATGACAGTTTTTGCAATCGGGACTTAATCCAAGATATGTAAACTTTTTGTTTTTAATACTTTGTGTATTGATAAATTTGGTATTATGGCAATCTTTACAGTTTTTTTTGCCATGTGCTCCTGTTAGGACAAATCCGGTTAAATTGTGATTGAATGTTTTTTCGTCAAAGTTTACAATTCTGAATGCTTTTCCATTGTGTTCGCTATGACAATTTAAACATTCTTTACCTTTGACTTCAGAGGAAGAATGAAAGCCTTTATTTAATAAAATTCTGCTGTTAAGCTCTTTGTGACAATCGAGGCATTTTGCATTCGAAAGCTTTTCGCCCAAAATATGACATTTGGTACAATTAGAAATACCTTCTAGGTGAGCATGAAAATTGCTTAGTTCACCCGGAGAAATTTGGCTATAAACATTTATACTGCTTATAAAAATTAAAAGGATTATAAATAATATTTTTTCAGTCTTCATAATCATTAAATGTTTAATGTTTTAAAATAGCTTCACCAAATTTTTTAGTAATCTGTATACCTGCTTTTTGCAAAAATTGTGTTGGAAGTTCACCACCAGCAAATATATAAACCAAATCATTTATTATTTCAATTTTTTCACCACTATTGGTCATCATTATAACAGATTCTTTGCTAATTATTTGTGGATTGGTATTAAATTTGACATCAACTTTGCCATTTTCAATAGCTTCTTTAATTTTTATGTTGTTTGCTTGTTTCAAACGGTTGAAAGTTTCGCTTCGATAAGATAGTGTTACCTTGTTGTTATCAGCCAATAATAATGCTGATTCAATGGCCGAATCGCCACCGCCAACTACCAAAATGTGTTTGTCAGTTATGAGCTCTGGTTCTAAAAGTCTGTATGCCACTTTTTCGAGATCTTCACCTTGTATGTTCAGTTTGCGTGGGGTTCCGCGTCTGCCTATTGCAAGCAAAACTTTGTGTGCAGTATAGGTTTCGTTATTTAAAGTTTTGATATTAAATATATTGTCTTTTGGGGTAATTTCTTCAACTTTTGAATTTTCTTTTACAATGATACTGTTTTGATTGATAACAGTTTTCCACAAATCAAGAAGTTCAGTTTTAGAAGTTTCGTATAATTTAACTTTTCCATAGAGTGGTAAATCCATAGGGGAGGTCATTACAATTTTTGAACGGGGGAATGTAAAAACTGTACCTCCCAGCGTATCTTGTTCTAAAATTATTGCATTAAGACCTGATTTTTTTGCTGTTAATGAAGCAGATATACCTGCTGGGCCAGCTCCTACAATTATAATATCATAATTGGCTTTATGATTTTTATCTATACTTTTAATAATGTTTTCTACGGCTTGTTTACCTTGTTCAGCAGCATTTTTAATTAAGCCCATTCCACCTAATTCACCTGCAATAAATATACCCTGTACATTGGTTTCGAAGTTTTTATTTACATGCGGTAATTCAACACCTCTTTTTTCGGTGCCAATACAGAGGGTAATCGCTTGTGTTGGGCAAGCATGAAAGCATGCTCCGTGTCCGATGCATTTTGAAGCATTAATAATGGTTGCTTTGCCATTTTTAATCCCTAAAATATCTTTTTCAGGACAAGCAGCAATACATGCTCCTGTTTTAATGCAACTATGTTCATTTACAACAGGATGTAGCGAAACTGGTTCATACAACCCATCTTCTTTTGCTATCCTTATTTTTTCTTCAACTATTTTTGATTTCTTCTTTTCACGTTTGATGTAAAAAATTACAGAAATCATTATCAATAAGATAACTGTTGAATAAATAATTGTATTTTCCCAAAAAACTTCCATAACTTAAAATATCCATTTTGAGCCGAACATTACGGCTATTACTACATGAACTATCATTACTATCAACATAATAAAAGCAAATGGCAAATGTGCTACATGCCAGTATTTTAAAAGATTTTGCATCATATTAAGTCTTTCTATTTTCCGGTTTAGCGAAATTTCATTTCTTAAAATACGCAATAATTTCTTTTTTTCAGAAGCCGAAATTTTCAGTTTTTTCAATAAATCTTTTACTTTTTTTATTGATTGTCTGTCATCCTTATAATTATTGAATAATCTTACAAAAATATTGCTGTAATATAAACCTGCTTTCTTTTTTGTAAGTTCTGTTAATTCAAGGTATTGATTTTCACTTAAAATCGTATCTTTTTTTAATATTTCTTCTAAATCCGTTTTAAGATTATTTACTTCACTTAATGTTAATTCTCTACCTTCTATACTTCGGGGTATCTGTATGTAGATAAATCTGCCGATAATTCCACTTAATACTACAGCTACCATACTCCAGAAACTGATTGCTACTATACCTCCAAATTTGAATGATGTATGAAAAAGCACCAAAACAGGTCCTAAAGTGCATAAAAAAATATGAAACTCAAGCCAGTGTTTTAATAAGCCAAATCGTGAAAAGGTTCTGAATCTTTTTCTTAGCATATAAACCATTACGCCAATCAACATAAATGCTGAGCCAAAAATACCAAAAGCGTGACCAAATAATCCGCTTGGCTTTAATGCTTTGAAATCGTGATGAAAGAATCTTTCTTCTTCAACAGTTTTGTAAAAAGATGACCCATAGTAGCTTATGTAAATAAAAACAGCTATAACAATGAATGTAAGTGTAAGTAGGAATAATCTGTGTGCAGTTTTCGACATATAGAAAGCTATTGTTTATTAATAAAAAAGATAGCAAATAAATTTTTATTGTAAAATTAATAAAAATAATTACATAAACAATAATAAAAAAATATTTAATTGTTTTTATTCTTTTAGTATTATCAAGATTTTTTTTTAATAGTCATTAAGTTATTTGCTGATTGAAATTGACTTATATAACAAAAAGCTTACATTTATTTGCTATTATATCAAATGATTATAGAGCAAAACAACTCATTTAACTAATTACAGTTTAATATTATAATTTCATTTATATTTGTTGTGTAGCGTGGTGAAAGTTTTTCTTGTCGCATTTTCCATGTTTTTTTCAAATCCTGACATGCCTGTTTTAATTTCTGACTACCTGCTTTGGTATTTATTTCATCAATTACTTTCCATAATTTTTTATGTTTGGGGTTGGTGTTTTCAAATAAATTTACCTGCAAATTATCTTCATTCGAAAAATCCATAACAATTACACCTGCTTTTTTATATTGATATCCTTCTTTATATATTTTCGAAAGTGCTATTTTGGCAAACTTTGTCAACTCAATACCTGAATTGGTTGGAAATGGTAATTTTATAACAATGTTGCGATAATACTGAGGTAGCTCTTGCCTAAACCCATTGGTGTGTAAAAACACCATCAGCGAATTGCAGGCCGAATGCTGTTTTCTGAGTTTTTCGGCACAACTGCCTGCAAATGTACTTACTCTTTCTGCTATTTCCTCATAGTTTGTGTATAATCGATCGAACGAACGGGTGGTTGCTATATTCTTTTTGGGTTGCACCGGTTCAAAATCAAGTGTTTCATATCCTTGCAGGTCTCTTTTTAATCGATAGCCTACCACTGACATATGTTTTTTTATCCAACTGTCGGTCATTTGTGTAAAATCATATGCTGTATTGATATTTAAAGCTTTCAGCCTTTTTGCATATTGGTAGCCTATACCCCATATATCACCAACTTTAAGCCATTTAAGAGCTTTTATTCTTTTTTCTTCCGTATCAATGATATATACATTTTTTGTTTGTTCCGGAAATTTTTTGGCAATTTTGTTGGCAACTTTCGACAAAGCTTTGGTGGGTGCAATACCTATTGATATTGGAATACCAGTCCATTTGCTTACTTTGTTTTGTATTTCTTCACTGTATTTTTTTAAATCAAAATTTTCAAAACCGTGAAAATCAAGAAAAGCTTCGTCTATACTGTATATTTCTATATCAGGAGTATATTCCGACAATAAACTCATTACACGGTGACTCATGTCTCCATATAGTGCATAATTTGACGAAAATACATTAATCTTATTATTGTCAATAATTTGCTTGTATTCAAAGGCTGGCGCTCCCATGGGAATTCCTAGTTCTTTAGCTTCATTGCTTCTGGCAATTACACAACCATCATTATTTGATAATACGACAACTGGTTTTCCAACCAAATCGGGGCGAAATACCCGTTCGCAGGATGCATAAAAATTATTGCAGTCAACCAGTGCAAACATTTTATTTATATTTTTTTGATGATAAAGGTTACAATACCCCAAATAATAAAATTATTTTCTTCCGAAACTATTATTGGTTTGTACTTTTCGTTTTCAGCTACCAGCCACATGCTTTTTTTATCGGTTTTAATTCTTTTTACAGTAAATTCGCCATCAATAAAACATACTGCTATTTTGCCATTACAGGGTTCCAGACCTTTATCAATTATTAAGATATCTCCATCATTAATATTTGCATCTTTCATCGATTCACCTTTCACCCTTCCCAGAAATGTGGAAGATTCGTGTTTTATAAGATATTTATTCAAATCTATACTCAGTTCGGCAAAATCCATGGCAGGTGACGGAAAACCAGCCGAAATTCCTCCGCTGATAAAAGGAACTTCAATTTCGCTTTCCATACTGGTCGAATAAATATCTAATGTGTTTGATGTATGCAATTTAAGATTTTTCATTTGCGATTATTTACAAATACAAAATTATAACAAATAACCTATAAATCTAATATTTTTGATTTTCTTATTCAATGAAATATTATTTTAAGAATCAGCTTAATAAGCCTTCTTGAAATAAATATTAAATGCTAAACAACAGATTACCTATGACTAAGCCACCCTGTAAATTTACAGGGACAGTTTTCCTTGTGGATATACCATCCTGTAAATTTACAGGGACACTTTTCCTTGTGGATATACCATCCTGTAAATTTACAGGGACACTTTTCCATGTGGATATACCATCCTGTAAATTTACAGGGGCAGTTTTCCTTGAGGATATACCACCTTGTAAATTTACAGTAACACTTTTCCTTGTGGATTGTAATTAATAAAATTATCATATTCAATATTACACAATATTATATTGATTGCTTATCTTTTTTCTTGGTTTTCGATTAATAATTTATTTAATGTTTATCAAAAATGGGTGTTTTATTTTGTTTTTGATAAAATCCTGAAATATAAATATTTTATTTCAAAAAATATTTATGTTCGCCAAATGATATGGTTTATTATTGTTTTTATTTTTTAAAACATTTTGTTAATAAACATTTTATTTATTGTATATTTGTATCGTATTTCAATGCATTAAACATTATTCTTTTATTTGAATGTAAATAATGCAGCTTTTTGTCATGTTATCAAAGTATTTAGTCTAAAGTCAATAATGAAAAATATAAACGCAAAAGAGATTAATAGTCAGCAATTAATAACAAATGTTAAAAGTCAATTTCCAATCGTTGGTATTGGTGCATCGGCAGGCGGATTAGAAGCATTAGAACAATTTTTTTATAATATGCCAAATAATTGCGGAATCGCATTTGTGGTAATTCAACATCTCGATCCAAACCATATAGGCATTATGCCGGAACTTTTGCAACGGACTACTTCAATGAAAGTTGTTCAGGCAAAAGACAGTTTGCAGGTACAACCTAATTATGTTTATGTAATTCCACCAAACAAAAGCATGTCCATTTTAAACGCATGTTTGTATTTATTTGAACCTGTTGAATCGAGAGGCATGCGACTTCCAATTGATTATTTTTTCCGTTCGTTAGCCGAAGACAGTCAAGAAAAAAGTATTGGAATTATTCTTTCGGGTATGGGCAGCGACGGCAGTTTGGGGCTGAAAGCAATAAAAGAAAAAAACGGTATAGTAGCTGTACAAGAACCTTCTACTGCTAAATTTGATGGTATGCCACAAAGTGCATTAAACTCAGTAATTGTGGATATTTTGGCAGCAGCTAATGAACTTCCGGGGAAATTAATTGCGTTTCTTAAATACAATCCTGTAATTATTGAGAAAACGGTTATTGACGATAAAAGCAAAAGTAATCTAGAAAAAATTATTATTTTATTGCGAGCACAAACCGGGCACGATTTTTCGTTGTACAAAAAAAA
>CAZWRD010000041.1:0-22119 GCA_964636105.1 uncultured Bacteroides sp. | reverse complement strand
ACATAAGGGCATCAATGCATTTATTGTTGAGAAAGATTCGCCAGGAATAACCTTGGGACCACATGAAAATAAAATGGGAATGCGTGCATCCGATACACATTCTGTGATGTTTAACGATGTTAAAGTTCCAAAAGAAAACAGAATAGGAGAGGATGGATTTGGTTTTACTTTTGCAATGAAAACTTTAGATGGAGGCAGAATTGGTATTGCTTCACAAGCTTTAGGAATTGCTTCTGGTGCTTTTGAACGTGCATTAAAATATTCGAGAGAACGCAAAGCTTTTGGTACTGAAATTTTTAATCATCAATCAGTTGCATTTAAACTATCTGATATGGCTGTAAAAATAGAAAATGCCCGTAATCTTTGTTTAAAAGCTGCTTGGTTAAAAGATCAACATTTGCCATATGGAACTGCTAGTGCATTTGCTAAACAATATTGTGCTGATATAGCTATGGAAGTAACTACCGAAGCTGTTCAGATTCATGGTGGTTATGGCTATGTAAAAGAATATCATGTTGAAAGATTGATGCGTGAAGCCAAATTAACTCAGATTTATGAAGGTACTTCTGAAGTTCAGAAAATAATTATTTCAAGAAGCTTGCTTAAATAAAAGTCAGAAGACGGGAGACAGAAGACGGAAGTCTGATGAACGTTGATTTTTGAATTAAAAAATTGATAAATATCTAATAATGAAAAAAATGAAGTTAGAATTCCGAATTAATACTTCCGTCTTCGGTCTTCTTACTTCCGACTAAAAAATTAAACATGAAAATATTAGTATGTATAAATAATGTACCCGATACCACAACAAAAATAAAATTTGTTGATAATAAGTCGTTTGATTCCGCCGGGGTACAATGGATTATCAATCCATGGGATGAACTAACGCTTACCAGAGCTATAGAAATGAAAGAAATGCAGCCGGCAGATATTGAGTCTGTTACTGTAATAAATGTGGGCCGCGCGGATGCTGAAGCAAGTATCAGAAAAGCACTGGCTATAGGTGCTGATAATGGAATCAGAATTAATTCTGATGCTAATGATTCATATTCAGTTGCATTTCAATTAGCCGAATATATTGCAAAAGAAAACTATGATGTAATTTTTTGTGGTATTGAATCAAGCGATTACAATGGCGGAAGCGTAGGAGGGATGTTGGCAGAGTTTTTGGCAATACCTTCTGTTTCTTCAGTTTCTATGTTCGAAATTAAAGATGCTAAAGTTATGGTAAAACGCGAAATTGATGGTGGAAACGAAACGCTTTCAGTTCAAACACCTTTTGTTTTAATAGGTCAGAAAGGCATTGCAAATGAACCTAAAATACCATCAATGCGAGGTATAATGACAGCTAGAACAAAACAGCTAACTGTGATAGAAGGCGTTGCTTGTGATCAATTGATTGAATTTGTTGATTTTGATTTGCCAAAAGCAAAAGCAGTATGTAAAAAAATTGATGTAGATAATGTAAAGGAATTGATTGATTTATTACATAATGAAGCTAAAGTTATATAATTAAATAATAAGAAAAATATGTCAGTACTAGTATATACCGAAAATTGGGATGGTAAATTTAAGAAACTATCCTTCGAATTAATTTCTTATGGAAAAGAATTATCAAAAAAACTAAATACAGAATTAGTAGCTTTGAGCATTGGAAATGTTGCAGAATCTGAATTACAGAAGCTTGCACTTTATGGTGCCGATCGAATTATAAATGTAAATAAAAGCGAGTTGTCGTTTTTTGATGATCAACTTTATAATTCTGTTATTGCTAAAGTTACTGAAAATGTAAGTGCAAAACTTATACTTTTTGCTCATAATAATACTGGAAAAGCTCTGGCTCCTCGTTTATCTGTTCGATTAAAAGCAGGAATGGCCACAGCAGTAATAGCTCAACCAGATTTAACTAACGGATTTATCATCCGAAAAAAAGTGTTTACATCTAAAGCTTTTGCAAATATTAAAATTAATTCAGATATTAAAATTCTGAGTCTTCTTCAAAATTCATTTGGTTTACATGAAAATCCAACAACAGCTGCTATAGAAGATTTTAATCCTGATTTAGATTTTTCTAATCAGAAATGTAAATTGGTGGAAGTTAATAAAGTAACAGGAAAATTAATTTTAACTGATGCTGATATTGTAGTTTCGGGAGGAAGAGGAATGAAAGGACCTGAAAATTGGGCTCCGATTGAAGAACTTGCATCATTACTTGGCGCTGCTACAGCTTGTTCTCGTCCAGTGGCTGATGAACATTGGCGTCCGCATGAAGAACATGTTGGTCAAACTGGTAAAGTTTTATCACCTTCACTATATATAGCCTGTGGAATTTCAGGTGCTATTCAGCATTTGGGTGGAATAAGCAATTCAAAATATATAGTTGCAATCAACAAAGATCCGGAAGCTCCGATATTTGAGGCTGCAGATTATGGAATTGTTGGTGATTTATCAAAAGTTTTACCCGATTTAATAGCTGCCGTTAAAGCATTTAAAGCATAAATAGTTTTTGATTTTTTAGAATTAGTCCCTTTATATAAAAAAAGCAGCCGGAGAATTCCGACTGCTTTTATCATAATAAATTGTTTGTTGTTTTTAATAATTAGTATCTAATTCTAGGTTTGTAATGAGTATGTAATAAATCATGAGATTTATGACCAAGTGGTTCGCCCAGAAAATCTTTATAAATCTGAATTACTTCAGGATTTTCATGCGACTTTCTTAAAGGTAAGCCTTCATCTTCTCCATAAATTGCCTCAGCACGTTTTGCCCTAATTTCAGGACTGGTAGGTATAGGTTGGCCTCCACCACCTAAGCAACCACCCGGACAAGCCATTACTTCAATAAAATGATAATTTGCTTTTCCTTCTCTTACAGCTTTCATAAGAGTATTGGCATTATGCAAACCATGAGCAATTGCAACACTAAGTTCAGCACCTTCAAGGAAACTCCATTCAGGTTTCACATCTTTAATCATTACTTTAGCCTCTTTTACTCCTTCAAAACCTCTTACAGGCATGATGTTTAAATTTGTAAATGGAACTTCACGACCTGTAACTATTTCATAGGCTGTTCTTAAAGCTGCTTCCATAACACCACCAGTTGCACCAAAAATAACTGCTGCACCAGTTGAATCGCCCATTATACTATCATATTTCTCATCGTCAAGTTTCATAAAGTTGATACCAGCCTGTTTTACCATCATTGCCAATTCACGTGTAGTTAGAACGTAATCAACATCTTGATAACCACTGTCACGCATTTCTGGTCTGCCACTTTCAAATTTCTTTGCAGTACATGGCATTATTGAAACTGAAACCATATTTTTAGGATCAATCCCTTTTTTCTTAGCATAATATGTTTTTGCTAATGCACCAAACATTTGTTGTGGAGATTTGCAAGTAGATAAATTATCTAATAAATCAGGAAACATATGCTCTTGGAATTTTATCCAACCAGGAGAACAAGAAGTCATCATTGGTAAAGCAACTTTTTCGCCATCAACTAATGCTTTTTTCAAGCGGGTTAATAATTCAGTTCCTTCTTCCATAATAGTTAAGTCGGCAGTAAAGTCAGTGTCTAATACTGAATCAAAACCAATATGTTTTAATGCAGCAACCATTTTGCCTGTAACTCTTTCACCCGGATCGTAACCCAAATCTTCACCTAATCCAATACGTACTGCAGGAGCAGTTTGTACAACAACATGTTTCATTGGATCATTTATTGCATTCCAAACTTCTTCTATATAAGTTCTTTCAGTTAAAGCACCGGTAGGGCAACGGTTAATACACTGACCACAATTTGTACATACCACTTCATGTAATGGTTTATTCATGAAAGTCGATATCTTTTGATGATCCCCTTTTTTCACCACTGCCAAAGCACTAACTGATTGAAGTTCATCACAGGTTCTGACGCAACGTTGGCAACGGATACATTTACTGTCATCTTTTGAAATTGAAGGTGATGAAATATCAGCAATTTTATCTTTGCCCTTTACCAAATCAATAAACACGTGATCGCCAATGCGATATTCAGAAGCTAAATCTTGTAATTCGCAGTGTCCATTTTTAAAACATTTGGTGCAATCAGCATTATGTTCAGATAGTAATAATTCGATAACATGTTTACGGGCGGTTCTAACTTTTTCGCTGTTTGTCAATACTTCCATACCTTCTGATACAGGAGTAGCACAAGATGCAGCCAATAAACGTGCTCCCTTAACTTCAACAACGCAAACCCGGCAATTGCCTGCTACACTTAAGTCTGGGTGATTGCATAATGTTGGTACATTAAAGTTTAATTTTTTTGCGGCATCCAGAATGGTAGTTCCTTCTTTAACTGATACCGATATATTATTGATTTTTAGATTTACTAAATATTCGCTCATTTTGTTTATTTTTTAATGTTTACAAATAAATATTAATAAATGATTTCTTCTCTGAAATTATCAACTATTGAATTAAATGGATTGGCAACAGATTGTCCCAAACCACATTTAGCTGCAACCTTCATTGTGCTTGCCAATTTTTTTAATTCATCTAGATATTGAGGCTTTCTGTCTCCTTTTTTAACTGCTTCAATGCCTTTAAGTAATTGTTGGCAACCAACTCTACAAGGTGTACATTGTCCGCATGATTCTTCATTAAAAAATTCAAGATAATCGTGTAAAACATTATACATCGAACGCGTACTGTTGAAAATCATCATAGATCCACCAGTTGGAATTCCTTCAAATCCAATAATTGTATCTTTCAGATGTTTACGTGGTACACAATGTCCAGACGCACCTCCTACTTGTACAGCTTTGGTATCTCCATCACCAAAATCTTCAATAAAATCTGCCAATGGCATACCTAATTCAAGTTCATAAATACCCGGTGTAGGAGTGTCTCCAGATACTGAGAATACTTTACTTCCTCTTGAATCTTTAGTTCCTAACTCTTTAAATCTTTCAACACCCATTTTGCAAATCATGGTAACATAAACCAACGTTTCCACATTATTGATTACAGTTGGTTTACTGTTGTATCCAGCTACAGCTGGGTAAGGTGGTTTGTTGCGAGGTTCGCCACGTTTACCTTCCATTGATTCGAATAAAGCACTTTCTTCACCGCAAATATATGCTCCACTTCCCGATTTTAAGTAAACATTAAAATCAATTCCTTTAGATTTTAATTGTTTGTTGAAATCATCAACAATCTTGTTTAATTTTGGAAGTAAAAAATTATATTCGCCTCTAAGATAGATATAACCTTCTTTTGCTCCTATTGAATAACCACAAATGGTCATACCACCTAATACTTTAATAGCTACAGTATCAAGTATTTCTCTGTCTTTAAACGTACCTGGTTCGCCTTCGTCAGCATTACAAATTACATATTTTACAGGATTGTCTTCGTTTTTAGTAAATTTCCATTTTAAACCAGTTGGAAAACCTGCACCACCTCTTCCTTTTAATCCTGAATCTATAATATCTAATATGATATCATCAGGTGATTTTGTAAGTGTTTTACATACTACGTCAATAATTTCATTTACACTGCTTTCCTGAAAGATATAATCAACTTTTTTTAAGATCTTATTTTCCATTTTATTAAATGTTTGATTTTTTTACTATGTTTATTTTGATGCTTTTGCAATTCCTTCTATTATTTCAACTGCTTTTTGTTGATTGATTTCTGGGAAAACTTCATCATTTACAAGCATAACTGGACCTTTATGACACCATCCCAAACAATTGGCAGTTAATAATGTGAATTTTTTGTCATGTGTGGTTTCGCCTACTTTTATTTTTAAAACATTTTCCAATGCTTCAATTATTTCGTCTTTACCTTTCATATGACAGGAAATAGTTTTACAAATTCTGATGATATTTTTCCCTCTAGGAACGGTATCAAGAAATGTGTAAAACGAAGCAGTTCCATAAACATCAGCTGCTGATAAATCTAATTCTTTGGCTACAGCTATCATAGCTTCTTCTGAAAGGAAATGTTCTTCTTTAACAATTCCCTGTAAAACCGGCATCAGACTATTTCTGGTTTTACCATGTTTTTCAACTAAGGTTTTAATTAAGGTTTCGATATTGGACATAGTATCCTCCATATTTTTTTGTGTGTTATTATTATTGATTTTTTCATTGTTATTTTTATAACAATTGAGACTTCAAAATTAAAAATATTTTGTTGTTATTTGAATAACAAAACGAAAAAAAATAGCAAAAACCCTTAATTTATATTAATTCTAAATATGGATGCCAATGAGAAAGTGTGTATAATCTTTATTATCAGGATGGTTTGAAATAGTTATTGTTGTTAATAATATTTATTAGATTATTGAATTCAATGTTAATTTAGCCTTTTTAATAATGTTTTTCCCTATTTTCGGGCATGTTCCAAATTGTTTTATATTCAAATTTGTTTATTTTTACTTCAATTTTATACAAGTTTATAAAAAAAGCCAATACTTTTGGTATTGGCTTTTTAAAAAAGAATATTGAAATTATTCGCTTTTTTTCTGTCTTTTACGATCATTTTCATCTAATAAGATTTTTCTCAATCTTAAAGACAAAGGTGTTATTTCCAGATATTCATCATCAATTATAAATTCCATATATTCTTCTAAAGAATATTTAGTTGCAGGTACTATTGATACTTTGTCATCAGACCCTGAAGCACGCATATTGGTTAATTTCTTAGTTTTAGTAATATTAATTACTAAATCATCCTGACGGATATGTTCGCCAATTACTTGTCCGGTATAAATAGGTTCATTAGGACTTACAAAGAAATTACCTCTATCCTGAAGTTTATCAATTGCATAGGGAATTGCCATACCTGATTCCATCGCAATTAAAGATCCATTACGTTTGGTGGCAATATCACCTTTCCAAGGTTCGTATGCTTTGAAGCGGTGAGCCATAATAGCTTCACCTTCAGTAGCTGTTAAAATATTACTTCTTAATCCGATAATTCCACGTGATGGAATAGAAAATTCAAGATGTAAACGGTCAGCTTTGGTTTCAATCTGAATAATTTCACCTTTACGTTGAGTAACCAATTCAATAACTTTTCCAGCAGTAGTTTCTGGTGCATGAACCGTAAGGTATTCAACTGGTTCGCATTTAACACCATTGATTTCTTTGGTTAATACACGAGGCTGACCTACTTGTAATTCGTAACCTTCGCGTCGCATGGTTTCAATTAATATTGATAGATGGAGAATTCCTCTTCCATATACAATATAGGCATCAGGTGAATTGGTTTCTTCAACTTTTAAAGCTAAGTTTTTTTCTAATTCTTTATACAGACGGTCTCTTAAGTGTCGTGAAGTTACAAATTTACCTTCTTTACCGAAGAATGGTGAGTTGTTTATAGTGAAAAACATACTCATGGTAGGTTCGTCAATTGCAATTGGTATCAGAGCTTCTGGATTTTCAAAATCTGCAATAGTATCTCCTATTTCAAAATCATCTAAACCTAATACTGCACATATTTCGCCAGGCATAACATCCTCTTTCATTTTTTCTTTGCCTAAGCCTTCAAAAACATAAAGTTCCTTTATTTTAGATTTTACAACACTTCCGTCACGTTTAACCAATGAAACATTTTGTCCCCATTTCATAATTCCTCTGGTTAGACGACCTACGGCAATTCTACCAACATAAGAAGAATAATCAAGAGAAGTAATTTGCATTTGCAGACTGCCTGTATCAAAAATCGGGTCAGGAATATAGTCAATAATAGTGTCAAGTAAATAGGTGATATCAGTTGTTGGTTTTGTATAATCTGCTGACATCCATCCTTCTTTGGATGAACCGTAAACAGTTGGGAAATTCAATTGCTCTTCTGTAGCATCTAAATTGAACATTAAATCGAAAACAGCTTCGTGAGTTGAAATAGGATCACAATTGGGTTTGTCAACCTTATTAATTACAACAATAGGTTTTAAATTCAAAGCCAAAGCTTTCTGAAGCACAAAACGAGTTTGAGGCATAGGACCTTCAAAAGCATCAACCAAAAGTAATACGCCATCAGCCATATTTAATACACGTTCTACTTCTCCCCCAAAATCACTGTGGCCAGGGGTGTCGATGATGTTGATTTTTATTCCTTTATATCTTACTGAAACGTTTTTAGATAAAATTGTAATTCCTCTTTCTCTCTCCAAATCATTGCTGTCGAGTATTAAATCTCCCATTGCCTGATTTTCTCTGAATAATTTTACTTGATGTAAAATTTTATCAACCAGAGTTGTTTTTCCGTGGTCAACGTGAGCAATGATAGCAATATTTCTGATATTCTGCATATTAATATTTTTTGTTTGCTTTAAAAATGAATTTGCAAAAGTACGGTTTTTAATTCAGATAATAAAACTTAATAGTACTAATTAATTGACATAAAAAAAGCTGCCGGATAAGGGCAGCTTTTTAAAGCGTTTTTTATTATTAGAAAGAAAGTATTGATTTTTTGATAATCTCAACAGCTTCTTTTAATTGTTCTTCGGTAATTACCAATGGTGGAGCAAAACGAATGATATGACCATGAGTTGGTTTTGCCAACAGACCGTTTTCAGCCATTTTTAAGCAAACATCCCAAGCTTCTTTTCCATTTTTAGGTTTAATGATAATTGCATTTAACAGACCTTTACCTCTAACCAATTCAATCATTTCTGAATCAATTTTACGGATTTCCTGTCTGAATATTTCACCTAAATACTCAGCTTTTTCGGCTAATTTTTCTTCTTTTACAACTTCTAAAGCAGCAACAGCAACTTTTGCAGCTAATGGATTACCTCCAAAAGTAGAACCATGTTCGCCTGGTTTGATGCAAAGCATAATTTCATCATTAGCTAAAACAGCAGATACTGGGATAACTCCACCTGATAATGCTTTACCTAAAATTAATACATCTGGTTTAACTCCTTCATGATCGCAAGCTAATAATTTACCTGTACGTGCAATACCTGTTTGAACTTCGTCTGCAACAAATAAAACGTTTTTAGCTTTACATAAATCATAAGCTTTTTTCAAATATCCTTCAGCAGGAACATATACGCCAGCTTCACCCTGAATAGGTTCAACTAAGAAACCAGCTACTGTTGGGTCTTCCAATGCTTTTTCCAATGCAGGAATATCATTATAAGGAATTTTGATAAATCCTGGAGTAAATGGACCAAATCCGTTATATGCATCAGGATCTGTTGACATAGAAACGATACTAATGGTACGTCCGTGGAAATTATCGTTACAAACAATAATTTTTGCTTCATTTTCAGCAACACCTTTTTTGGTATAAGCCCATTTACGGATAAGTTTTAAAGCAGTTTCATCTGCTTCAGCACCAGTATTCATTGGTAAAACTTTATCAAATCCGAAATATTCAGTTACAAATTTTTCGTATGGACCTAAACAATCATTAAAAAATGCACGTGAAGTCAATGTCATTGTTTTGGCTTGTTCGATAAGTGCATTGATAATTTTTGGATGACAATGTCCTTGATTTACTGCTGAATATGCAGATAAAAAATCGAAATATTTTTTACCTTCAACGTCCCAAACAAAAGCGCCTTCGCCTTTTGAAAGTACTACAGGTAGTGGATGGTAATTATGAGCTCCGTAATGATGCTCAAGTTCCATGATTTGTTCTGATTTTGTCATAACACTATGTTTTTTTGTTTATTAAATTTTCAAAGTTTGCTGCAAAATTAAGGATTTAAGTTGTGTTAAAAAAAAATATTTTAATAAAACAATATAAATCTTAATAATCACAATATCAATTAATTATTATTGCAAATCTATGTTTTTGCTTGTTTCTTATTTATATTAATCCAAAACAAAAACTTTATAATAAGTAGTTTGTTTACTCATTAATTAGTTATTTATTTAAAATTCAATGTTATGAGTGTTTTGATTACAATATTACTTGTTGTATTTTCTTTAATCTTAGCTTTATTGGTTTTAGGGTTATTTCTTAAACAAGATTATGCAATTGAAAGAGAAATTATTATTAATAAGCCTATTAGAGAAGTTTTTGATTATATTAAACTTTTAAAAAATCAAGATAATTTTAGTAAATGGGCTGGTATGGATAAGGATATGAAAAAAGAATATAAAGGAATTGATGGTAAAGTTGGTTTTGTGTCTTTATGGGAAAGTAACAATAAAGATGTTGGCAAAGGAGAACAGGAAATTTTGAAAATTAATGATTTAGATCGTATAGATTTTGAAATCAGATTCATAAAACCTTTTAAAAGTATTTCATCGGCATATATGATTACAGACATCGTTACTGAACATCACACAAAAGTTATTTGGGGTTTTAGTGGTAAGATGAAATACCCAATGAATTTAATGTTTTTGTTTTTGAATATGGAAAAAATGATAGGAAAAGATTTTGAAATTGGATTAAATAATTTAAAGAGTTTATTGGAAAAGAACTAGATATAAGTATTACGCAGGAAAAATATTATAAAAAAAAAGGTGTCCATTTCTGAACACCTTTTTTTTATAAATAAAAAATTATTGCAATGGAAATGATGCAATTACTCCGTTAGTTGTAACAGTAATCTGATTGTTGCAACCGTCATTGTTAGGTCCATCTCCTTGAATAAAATCAACACTTACATTTGTTGTAACTGTGGTGTTGTTTGTGTCTAAAGTATTCATTACCATGGTAATTACTCCACTTAAAATATGAGAGCATGAAGGAGAAAATACAATTAATGCATTAGGCGAAATATTTGCGGTAAATGATTTTCCGGAATTTGTGCTTCCACTTATATAGCCTCCAAATGTATAAATATCATCCAACGGATTGGTTGGTGAATTTAAAGCCCATGCCACAGAATAACCAGCATTAAATGTTATGGTATCATTGCCTTTTATGATAATGGCATTTGAAATACTGTCAGTAAATTGAATCGTAACTCCAGTAGTTTTAGATAATTTACCTTGATTGGTAATGTCATTTGAACCTTCAACTCTGCTGTTGCCAACGTAGAAATTATTGAAAGAAATGCTAGTTTTGGTTCCTTGTTCCTGAAAATCGCCATCGCAATCGGCAACAAATGAACCAGACTTCCCATTTGTAGATTTAATATTTCCAAAGTTAAATGTGTATTTGTCATTTATTGAATCATAAATAACATTAGCACCTCCAATCATGCCAACTCCTGTTGCAGCTAAAGTGCTATCACCCGAAGCTTGACATATAAATTTGAAAATATCACTATAAATACCTTGCACAAAGGCATAATCCTGAGCTAATCCTGTTTGTTGAGTGTAATTAGCTGTGTTGCTATCTTTGTCGCATGAATAAATTATTAATGCAGAAATACTAATAGCAAAAAATAAGATAAATAGTTTTTTCATGATTTTAAAAGTTTAAATTTTTATTTAATAATGCAAATTTACAATATATTTTTTGTTAAATGTAATTTTTTTAATGTTAATGAAAAAAAAGAATTAAATTTACAAACTGAAATTTGACTAAAATGTTGAAAGTGAAAAAAATATTAAATATCACTGATTTTAATTGTAATATATTGTTATTTAGTTTAATAATGATATGTTTTGTGTCATCTGGCTTTGCGATAGAGAAACAGAAATCTGATAGTTTAGAGTTGCTTTTGCCGTTTAAAAAAGGAACAGAGAAAGCAGATTTGCTGTATTTACTTGCTGATGAATACAAATCTAAATCTTTTGATTATAGTTATCGTTATGCAAATCAGTGTTTTATTTTATCTTCTTCGCTTAATTACGTGAAGGGACAAGCCAATTCTATGTATTTGCTTGGTGTAATTCATTATCTGAAAAATGATTATAATAAAGCATTGTATTATTGGGAAAAAACTGTAAAATATCGTAATGCAGATAAAGATCAGAAAGGTGCAGCCAATAGCCTAAGTAATATAGGCTTAATTTATATGAATACAGGTGAATACGATAAATCTATTGATTATTTTACAAAATCATTACATATTCATACTCAAATGAATAATAAGCAAGGAATGGCAAAACCAATTGAAAATCTTGGTGTTGTAAATTTCAAGAAGGGTGAATATGAAAAAGCAATTGAATTTTATCAAAAATCATTAAGAATAGAAGAAGAACTTAATAATAAACTAGGTGTTAGTCAATCTTTAAGCAGTATTGCTGGTGTTTTTATTAAAATGAATAATTTTAATAAAGCGCTTGATTATTATAATCAATCTTTAAAAATAAAAATTGAATTAAAAGATGAAAATGAAATTTCGATAACATTAAATAGTATAGGAGTTGTGTATGAAAATACCAATAATATTCCCAAAGCAATTGAATATTATCAGAAAGCATTGAGCTATTCAAGCCAGAACGTTAATAAACAAAATGTTGCGAATGTTTTAAACAACCTAGGTAATATCCATATTTCTGAAAAAAAATATTTTGAAGCTATAAATTATTTCAAAAGGGCATTAATTATTAATCAGCAAATAGGAAGTAAAGAAGGGATTGCTTCATGTAATTATCATTTTGCGGATATATATAATCGAAAACAAGATTTTCTGACAGCTTTAAATTATTCAAAGATTAGTATGAATGTTGCTAAACAAATGGGTAATAGAGATTTGATTTTTAAGAATTTGATGATACAGTCAGATATTTATTCAAATTTAAAAGATTTTGAAAAAGCTTATGAAGCGATATCAAAAGCCAATTATTTTAAAGATTCATTGATGAATGAGACTAACCATAAGCAAATTACTGAAATAGAGACAAAATATCAAACAGATAAAAAGAAAAAGGAAATTGCTTTTCTTAATCAGCAAAGTGAATTAAATGAATTGAAATTGATGAAAAATGAAAAAGATATTCAATTTCAGAGAGTTATTTTGTATATTATTTTAATAGGGTTTGTTCTGATACTTTTTATTGCTTTGTTGATATACAAACAATTTGTTGAGAAAAAAGCAGTTAATTTAAAACTTGAATTTCAAAATAAAGAGATTAGTATAAAAAAAGAAGAACTAGAGAAACAAAAAAATATAGCTATTTTGCAGCGAGATCAAATTACAGAGCAGAAAAAACATATAACCGATAGTATTTTATATGCTCAAAAAATTCAAAATGCAATTTTGCCACATTTAAAAAGTATTAAAAGCTTTTTCCCCAATCATTTTATTATATATAAGCCTAAAGATATAGTAAGTGGCGATTTTTATTGGTTTTCAAATGTATTCAATAATGAAAATAAGATTATTGTAGCTGCTATTGATTGTACAGGACATGGAGTTCCGGGAGCTTTTATGAGTATTGTGGCTTATAATTTGCTAAAGCAAGCTGTAAATGAACAGAAATTAAGTAATCCTTCCGAAATTTTAAATTCACTTTCAATAAATTTGATAAAAACATTACAATTAAAAGATAACGAATATGTTGTAATGGATGGTATGGATATTTCACTTTGTGTAATTGATATTTTAAATTTAAAACTAGAATATGCTGGAGCTCATAATCCTGTTTATATTTCAAGAAATGGAGAATTGTTGGTTTTAAACGCAGATACACATTCAATAGGAGAGGTGTTTACAGCAGATTTTCAGGGATTTACTAATAATGAAATTGAATTAAAACCAAACGATGTTTTATATTTGTTTTCAGATGGTTATGTAGATCAATTTGGGGGACCTAAACGTAAGAAATTTATGAGTCGTCAATTTAAGCAGATGCTTATTGATATTCAAAATGTTGAAATGCCAAAACAAAGAGAGATTATTGAAAATCGATTTTATGAATGGAAAGGAAATATTGATCAATATGATGATATTATGATTATTGGATTGAAAATAATTCAAAATAAGGAACTTATGCCAGAAAAAATATTGTTGAGTTATAAGGGAAAATATCAATTTGAAACCATAGAAAAATTGATAAATGAGGCCAAAATTAAAATTGATGAAATTGATATTAAAAATGTAATCAAAAAGAAGATAATCAATGTTTTAATTGAATGTTTGGAAAATATACATAAGTATGCAATAATTGATAATGAAAATGCAGATGTGTTGCCTCAAATATTTTTATTCCAGTCAAATGATAGGTTTTATGTAAAAACTAAAAATCTGATTGACATTGAGCAAACGCCAATATTGAGTAATCATATAAATATTGTAAATAGTCTGGACAAAGATGGCTTGAAAAAAATGTATGAGGAAATCATAGATAATGGCAATATATCAGAAAAAGGAGGTGCTGGGCTTGGATTTATAGATATGGCAATGAAATCAGGTAATCAATTATTTTATAATTTCGCAGATCATAACAATAATACTGTTTTTTTTGAATTAACTGTAGTAGTCAATAATATAACTGTTTAAAAAATGGAAAATTTAAAAATTAATGCAACTGATATTACACCTGAAATTAATTTTAATATTTTAGAGAAAACTTTTGTTATTTCAGGAGAGTCGAGACCTGAAAATGTAAAGGACTTTTTTGAGCCAATACTTAATTGGCTTGATACTTATTTTTCTCAATTTGTTGAAAAGGAGAAGCATATTTTTACAATAAAGTTGGCTTATTTTAATTCTTCTTCAGCTAAGTTTTTACTTTCATTGCTTAAAAATTTGGGTAAATATTATCAAAATGGAATTAAAATTGAAGTAAACTGGTGTTATGAAGAAGGGGATGATGATATGAAAGAAGCTGGCGAACAAATGTCGGAAATGGCTAAAATACCTTTTGCATTTATAGAAGTAGATGAATTTTAGAGGTTTATAATTATTATTTATAATTCATGAATAGCTATGTGTTTCCATAATTCAATGTCAAAAAAAGCTAAAGCATTATTAGCTAGGTATAAAGCAAAAGCAAACTATCAAATAGAATTTGAAAACATTTATCATGCCAATGCTTTTAGTTATCCATTGTGGAGTGTTGTAGCTTCTGAAAAACCATCTGAATTGCAGTTGTTTAGATGGGGATTAATACCCAAATGGATTAAATCGCAAGATGAAGCTTTAAAAATCCGTTCAAATACACTTAATGCTAGATCTGAAACTGTTTTTGAAAAACCTTCATTCAAAATGTCAATTCAAAGAAAGAGATGTTTGATTCCAAGCACAGGCTTTTTTGAATGGAGAGATGAAAATAAAAAGAAAATTCCATATTTTATTCATTTAAAAGATGTTGAAATTTTCTCTATGGCGGGTATTTATGAAAATTGGACGAATACAGAAACGGGTGAAATAATTTCAGGGTTTTCAATATTAACTACAGAGGCGAATACTTTGATGGAATTTATTCATAATACCAAGAAGCGGATGCCAGTAATTTTATCACCAGAAAATGAAATGTCATGGATTTCTAATGATTTGAATAAAAATGATATACAAGATTTATGTAAACCATTTGATGAAAGTAAAATGAATGCGTTTATTATCTCAAATGATTTTTTGAAAAAATCATTTAACGATGAAAGTATTTTATTGCCAGCATTATAGTTTTATTCTTTGTTTTTTGAATCTATAATAATCGTAACAGGACCGTCATTTTCGAGCAATATTTGCATATTTGCTCCAAAACTGCCAGTTTTTACCTTTTGATTGCAATTAACTGATAAATAGTTGATGAATTGATTGTATAGTGGAATGGCAATTTCTGGCCGAGCAGCTTTGATATATGAGGGACGATTCCCTTTTTTTGTTGAAGCATGCAATGTAAACTGACTTATTAATAATACTTCTCCATTAATGTCAGATATAGATAAATTCATAATTCCATCATCGTCATTAAATATCCTTAATCGAGATATTTTACCGCAAAGCCATTCTATATCTTCTGTATTATCCTGTTCTTCTATGCCTAAAAAAATCAATAAACCTTTACCAATTGAGTTATATATCTTGCCTTCAATTTCTACAGATGATTTGTTAACTCTTTGAATTACAGCTTTCATTTATATTATTATATTTTTAAACCAAATTTAAATGTAATTCCTCCATTGGAATCTCCATTTGAATAATCTTGCATGTAAATTTTAACGCCAATCAGAAATTTATCATTAAGCATTTGTTCGTCTTCAATTATTATATTGTAACCAAATGAACTTCTGTTGTTTAATTGATAATTTGATTCAACTACAACCCCATTAATTTCTCTCCGATAATTTAGCGTTGTGCTTGCTAAAGATATTGCAGATATGCCCGTACCAATTTTGAAATTATTAGATTTGGTATTTGTAAAAGGAGAAAAAAATGCATTAATATTTCCATTAAAAAATGAAGCTCTTTTGTCTTCTTGCCAATTGCTGTGACCAAACAAAATGGAAGTTGATGTAGCTAAATATTTGTTTATCTTGTAATTTAATTCATTTTCTATATTTAAACATAGCATATCTCCCATGCCAAATATAGAAGACCCAATTCCAATTTTTAAATCTGTTTTTTGAGCATATATGCTTAAATTACAAAGCATAATAAGTGAAATAATAATTTTTTTTAATTATTTTTTTGTTAATTATCTTTTTTATAATTACTTCTGAAATATTCCTTAATTTTATAAACTTTCAAATTTTGATTGTCAACAGAAATTATTTTCCATTGATAATCTGCTAAACCGCCCCAATAAGCAACGCTTATATTTATCATTGAATCATTTCCAGCCCATATGCCTTGGTAATCATTAAAGGTAACAGGTGGCGTGCCGCACCAGCTAGTGTTTTTTCTTTCAACAAATTGATTATTAGGTTTAAATGTAAAACCATATTCATTTTCAATCAACAGGGATGTTCTGGAATAAATATAGATGCTATCATCTATCATTAGATTTTTCCAGTTTCCAATTAATAAATTAGTTTCTTTATAAAATGGTTCAGATGTTGTTTTTTTGCATGAAAAAAGCAAAAATGAAAACATAAATAACAGAAGTATTTTTTTTAATAGATTAATATTCAATAAATTCATTGCTTTTGAAAAGATTAAAATAATTCTTTGATAATCACTCGATTTTTTGTGCTTTAAAAGTAAATAAAATTATTCCTTTGTTTTTTCTAAGAGCTTTATTTTTTCAATAATCATATTTTTATCAACTGCTTTACACATATCATAAATTGTTAATAATGCAATGCTTACAGCAGTTAATGCTTCCATTTCTATGCCAGTTTGCCCAATACATTTGGCAAGTGCTCTTACTTGTATTCCTGTGTCAGTAATACTTGTTTTTACCTCTATTTTGCTAATCATCAATGGATGACATAAAGGGATTAACTCACTTGTTTTTTTTCCACCCATGATACCAGCAATTTCTGCCACTGTCAATACATCTCCTTTTTTTAATTGATTTTCGACAATGAGTTTTATTGTATTGGTATCCAGTTTTATAAAACCTTCAGCAATTGCTTTTCTTGTTTGAGAGGGCTTATAACCAACATCTACCATATTGGCTTTTCCTTCTTCGTTTATATGACTAAATTCTGACATTTATTTTATAATTATTAAGTGAATGAAAATATATGGTAAAATTATCCTCCTATATTATTGAAATTATTGATACCATTGAACGATCCACATTCGGGCTTTTGATTTACTGCAGCTTGAAGAGCCTCTTTAATGCCCATCGTTCTTATGTCAAATTCCAAATTGCTAAATAAGCATGGTTTTATTTTTCCATCAGCAGTTAATCTTAACCTATTGCATCGCACACAATCACCACCATCACCACCTTCTACTATTGCAAAGTGACCGGTTTTTAAATTCATTTGATGTATAAATCTGATTTCTAAATCATTTTCAATGCAATACTTTTCAACTTGTTTTGCATCGTCATCTTCTTTTGAGTTATTAATTACACAGTTTATTTTAATTGGATATAAACCAGCTTTTTTAGCCGCAGTTATTCCAGCTTTAACCTTATTGATATCACCACCTCTTGTTATAGTGTTATACTTTTCAGGATTCATTGTATCCAAACTAATGTTTATTCGATGCAATCCATTTTCTTTTAATTTATTAGCAAAATTTTCGAGCAAAATTCCATTTGTAGTCATACTTAAGTCTGAAATACCACTAATTCCAGCTAACATTTTTACAAGTGAAACTATTTCTTTCCTAACTAAAGGTTCTCCACCTGTAATTCTTACTTTATTAACTCCTAAATTTACAGCCTCTTGAGTAACTGCATGTATTTCTTCAAAGCTAAGTATATCGTTATGCGAAAGCATTGGAACACCTTCTTCAGGCATGCAATAAGTGCATCTTAAGTTGCATCTGTCAGTAACAGAAATTCTTAAATAATTTAATATTCGATTAAATTTGTCTAACATCAACCAATTCTCCTTTTTCCAATTCTTGACATCCTATTTCCATTGAAATCATTCCATCTGCAGCTACATATGAATGAATATGAGCAGAACCATTATAACTTATTTGAAAAACTTCACCGTTCTTTATGCAAATCGGAATAAATGATTTGCGTTCAGTTTTTTTGCGTGAAATCTTTTCGCCTAAAGGTAATTTTCTTATATTATCTTCACCTTCATATGCTTGCATACGTTGAATAAAAGGTTTTACAAGCAATTCAAATTGAACAAATGCTGAAACTGGATTTCCGGGCAAGCCAAAGAAGTATTTTGTATTTTCCATAATTGCAAAAACTGTTGGTCTTCCTGGTTGTACAGCTATACTTTTGAATTTCAAATTTAGCCTTAATTCTTCAATTATTTTAGTAACGTAATCAAAATCTCCCATAGAAACGCCACCACTTGCTACAACGATATCGCTTTTAGCAAAAGCAATAAAAATGTTTTCATATGTAAGTAAATCTGTATCAGGTGATATGCCAATATATTGAGGAATTCCTCCTGCTTCTTTAATTTGTGATATAATTTGACTTGCATTAGAATTTCTAATCTGAGGACCTACAGGCATTTGATCAGGTTCAACTAATTCTGTTCCAGTTGACAAAACAGCTACAACTGGTCTTTGATATACCGGAACTTTAACTGCCCCAACTGAAGCTAAAACTGCAATGTGTTTAGGTTTTATATAAGTGCCTTTGCTAAGTACCAAATCACCTCTACGAATATCTTCGGCAACAAAACAAATATTGGTATTCGTTTTTGTAGAAGTAAACTGAAGTTTTTTATCTTTAGTAAGTTGCGTATCTTCAAGCATTACAACAATATCTGTGCCATCGGGAATCATTGCACCCGTCATAATTTTGGCACATGTTCCTTCTATAATATCGCATTTTGGTATTGAACCTGCTGGTATTAATTCTATTATTTCTAATTTATTTTTTTTATTAAAATCTGTTAGTTTGCATGCATATCCGTCAACTGCTGATTTGTTAAATGGAGGCATATCAATATCTGAATAAATGTCTTCTGCCAAAACCCTATTTGTAGATTCCAGAAAATCAACATCTTCAATGCCTAGAATTCTTGAATTTTCACATACAATTTTGTATGCCTCTTCAAATTTAATCATTTTATTAAACTCTATTTATTTATTTTGTTCATAATAATTTTAAATTTCCTTGTTTCATCTTCAATAGTTGCTGTAATCATATTATTTTCAACCAAACAGTATGTGATTTTTTTAGGAAAATCGTGTTGAGGGTTTTCAAAAGTATAAGTCTTGTTTTTGCTGCTAATTAATTTGAAAGTTATTTCTTCTGCATTGTTTTGATTCAATACTTTAGCAGAATAAAAATAAGCTTTATTATATGCTTTAATCGATAAAAATTCATTTGTAATGGTGTCATTTTTAACGATAGAAAAACTTTTACCTAGCATTAAAGAGTCAGAAATAAAAACCCATTCTTCAAATGAATTTTCATTCGGATTATCAATTTTCCATATACCTTCAAGTGATTTAAAATCGGAAAACCGAGTTTGAGCTTTTAGTGTAAAGCTGAAGCAAAAAAGTGATATACAAATATATAAAAATGTTTTAAGCATTATTTCTAACAGATAAATTATTTATCAAAATTACTATTTATAATGCATAGAAAAAAGTATTTTTTAGAAAGTAAGATTAATTCCAATACTTGGCATAAATGGCAATTGATCTACACGCTCTCTTCTAATTGCATTAAAATAGAATAAATTATCTCTATTGTATGCATTTGTAACACTTAATGAAGTTTCTAATGCTGAATTTTTTGCAATTTCAAACCTCTTTTTTAAAGTTACATCCAATCGATGATAATCAGGTAATCTACCTGTATTTATATCTGCATACTGGATGCCTAATTCACCATTTGTAGTGGTATAATCTTGATTAATACCTCCATTAAAGTCTAATTTTTCATAAATTCCTTGGAGTTTCGTAAAAGGGAAACCTGAACCATAATTCCATCTCACATTAAATTCCCAATCGAGTTTGCCACCAAATAAGTAGGAGAGCATCAGGTTTACATTATGGCGTCGATCATAATGAGGTACATAATCTTGATATTCATCAGTTCTGTTAACATAACCCAAAGAATAAACTGCCCAGATATAAATTTTTTTGTAATCGTATTTCATGCTTAAATCGGCACCATAAGCATTGCCAGTTTCTATAATAAAATCTTTTCTTAAGGATTCTGGTTTGTTGTAATAATCGGGTATATCATCAAAAATTTTATTTCTGTTTAAATTAGAAAGTTGAGAAAAGTTTTTGTAATATCCTTCTAAATTAATAGTTACGTGTTTAAAAATATCATATTCAACACCAGCAATAATGTGTTGTGCTTTTTGTAATTTACTTGTTACTTCTTCTCCTTTATATTTTTCGGGAAGGTTTTCTGGACCAGATAAAAATCCATAAAATAAATTTACAATATCTCGGTCTGATTTCGCATCTATCAGATTTTGAGTGTATATCCCTGAAGCCAATTTGAATCTTAATTTGTCAGATGCTAAATATTTCATAGCAAAACGGGGTTCTAAAGAAAACTCAGAAAGTGAAGCATAATATTGAATTCGAATACTTGGTTCGATTAAAAATTTTCCTAAACTTGATTTATATTTCAAATAACCAGCTATTTCAGTAGTATTATCCGATTGACCTAATTTTCTTTTAACGGCGTTGTAAAAAGTAAAATCTGTTTTAAAACCTTGCATTTCAATACCATACTTCATTTGGTCCTTGCCTAAAAAATAGGTAAAATTTAAACCTGCATTAAATCCATTTATCTCGCTTTGTTTTGGTAATGCATCATTATCTGTCATGGTAATCATGTAATTAGAATAGGCAAAAATACCTTCCATTAAAACCGATGAACTACCTGGAACTACTATAAAATTAGCACCAAATCCAGTTGTTTTCCAATTGAAATCAGCTAAAGCCTGATAATTATCAACATTGTCGTTAAAATGAAACCCAAATAAGTTTAATTTACTTCCATTTGATCCATTGAATGTTAGCTTACTATAAACATCTGTAAAGTTAAAAGGTAATCCAGCAGTGTCAATATAATTGTAAAAAACTTTTGAACTTTGAGCTAAATATGAATTTTTTGCTGAAATTATAAATGTTGTATTATTGCCACCGTTTTCTGTTTCTTTTTTTAAAGGACCTTCAAGTAGCAATCCAGCACCAAAAGTACTGCTGCTCAGCTTGCCTGATAATCTCTTTTTATTCCCGTCTCTGGTGTTTATATCCATTACCGATGAAATTCTTCCTCCATATTCTGCTCCAAATCCACCCGTATAAACATCAGCTGTTCTTATGATATCAGTCTCAAATACAGAAAATAATCCAATTGAATGAAAAGGATTATATATAACCATTCCATCAAGTAATACCTTGTTTTGAATTGGAGCTCCTCCTCTAATGTATAATTGTCCTCCCTGATCTCCAGTAAAAACAACACCGGGGATAACTTGAAGGTATTGAGCCAAATCTGCTTGCCCTCCAATTGCTGGTATTTGTTTTAATTGCTTTGGTGTAACTTTAATTACAGAAGTTTTTGTTTCTTGTTTCGCCTCTTCTCTTTCTGCAGATATATTTACAACATCTAAATTAAAGGAGCTTTTTAATAGATATAATTTTTTGTTTTGAACTTCACCTGATTTTATCGATATCGGAATGGAAATTGAATCATAACCTAAATATGTTACCATAAGTGTATAATTGCCAGGGGGAATCTGACTA